>CASEFF010000083.1 GCA_949287115.1 uncultured Bacillota bacterium
GTCTCCCGTCTGCTTTATCGGGCTGGCCAGTTCGATCTTCTTCTTGTCCACCTTTATGCCTTCCTGCTTTTCCAGCGCTTCCGCTATATCCTTTGACGTTATGGAGCCGAAGAGCTTGCCCGTTTCGCCGCCCTTGGACTTTATCTCCACCGTAACATTTTCCAGAGCCTTTGCCTGCTCCATGGCTGCCGCCTTCTGTTCCTCGTGCTTTTCGGCAGCTATGGCTTTCTGCTTTTCCAGATTCCTTATGTTGCCTTCAGTGGCTTCCTTCGCCAGTCCTCTCGGGATGAGCATGTTTCTCGCATATCCGTCGCTGACCTTTACCACTTCTCCTGCCTTGCCTGTTCCCTTTACGTCTTTTATCAGTATGACTACCATTATCTTAACCTCCTATTGTGAAGTTTTCACGAATTCAAACGTTCCAGTTCTTCTCTTATGTTTTCCAGCATCTCTTCGGGGGAAAGATCCGACTGGGTGCCCGCCGTGTTGAAGTGGCCGCCTCCGCCGAACTTTTCCATTATCACCTGCACGTTTATGTCCCCCAGGGATCTGGCGCTGACCACCGTTTTGCCCTGAAGGTTCATTCCCGCCACGAAGCTGGCCTTTATGCCCTTTACGGCCAGCAGCTCATCGGCCACCTGCGAGTTGACTATCTGCGCGTCCGGTATGTGGCCCGGGCATACGGACATGACGAACCCGCCGTCGATGAACCTGGCATCGGCTATGCACTGTGCCTTTATCCTGAACCTTTCCGGATCCGTCTGGAAATACCTTCTCACCTTTTCCAGATCGGCGCCGGCCCTCTTGAGCCACGCAGCGGCCTCGAACGTCCTCACGCCGGCCTTTACGGCGAACCTGTTGGTATCGACCATTATCCCCGCCAGCAGCGCGTCGGCCTCGAACTTGCTGAGGACTTTCTTCTCGCACGCGTACTGGACTATCTCCGTCACCAGCTCGGAAGCCGATGATGCGTAGGACTCCATGTACGAAAGGAGCGTGTTTGGCAGCGTCCCTTCCGTCCTCCTGTGATGATCTATGATGACCGTCCTGTTTATCTTCGTCAGCAGATCCGGGGACTCCACCAGGGTGGATCTGTGAGTATCCACCACCACGGCCAGCGCGCTGTCGTCTGCCATGGACATCGCCTTTTCCGTATTGACGAACTCGTACTCCTCCGTTTCCCTCGCATCCTTCACCAGGTCCGTCATTGTGCTGTTGTAGTGGTTGAGGACTATGTAGGCTTCCTTTCCTATGGACTTTGCCACACGGTGGACGCCCAGAGCCGCACCGAAGCAGTCCATGTCGGGATTTTTGTGACCCATGATGAAAACCTTCGACGACTGACTCATCAGCAGTCTCAGGGCATGGGCGATTATCCTCGACTTGCCCTTGTATCCCTTCTCAACGCTCTGGGACTTGCCGCCGTAGTATTCGAAATTCCTGACGTTCCTCACGACTGCCTGATCGCCTCCGCGACCCAGCGCCAGATTGAGAGCGTCCTGAGCGTAATCCTCGCTTTCGGCTATGGTCTTGCCGCCGACGCCTATGCCTATGCTCAGGGTCACCGGAAAATCCATGTCCGTCTCTATCTTCCTGACCTCGTCCAGTATGTCGAACTTCGCCGCCACCAGTTCCTCGTAGTTCTTGTGGGTCAGCAGCATCTCGTACATGTGCTCCTTGTACCGCGATATGGCGGCTCCCATACCGGCGCTCCAGTTCCTTATGAGCTTGTCCACCTCGGTGGAAACCTCCAGCTCGTTCTCCTCCTTGCCGCTTGGCGTCATCTCCTCCAGGTTGTCCACGTTTATCAGTGCGATGCACGGTTTCTCCTCGTTGTAGAGATCCTTCAGGTTCTCAAAGGAAGTCATGTCGATGAAACTCATCACGATGGATGCCGTATCGCCTTCTCCTATGAAGGCGCTCAGTATCTTGAAAGCCTTGCCGTTCTTTTTCAGCAGCAGCGGTCTGCCCTCTGCCGCGGCCTCCTGCACCTCCGGCAGCTTTATTCCCGTCAGCACGAATATGTCCCCGTCGACGATACCGTCGTACTTGAACACGTCCGCGATCCTGCTGTTGGCTCTCGTCACTTTTCCTGAGGCGTTTATTA
>CASEFF010000084.1 GCA_949287115.1 uncultured Bacillota bacterium
CGCAGGGAGTCCAATATACCTGTCATATTCCTCACGGCCAAGGGAGAGGATACCGACAAGATACTCGGACTCAATATCGGTGCGGACGACTATGTCACAAAACCTTTCAACCCCGTCGAACTGCTGGCAAGGGTGAAGTCCCAGCTGAGGCGGTATATGGAACTCGGAGCGGCTCCCGAAAGAAGGAGCACGCTTAGGATAGGTGATATCGAACTTGATGACGATGCCAAGGAAGTGACGTTCATGGGCGAGAAGGTAAGACTCACGCCCAAGGAATACGGCATACTTAAGCTCCTGATGGAAAACAGGGGCAAGGTGTTCCCTCCGGGAGAGATATACAGGCTCGTATGGGAGGAGGACGCCTTTGGCGCTGAGGGAACGGTCGCCGTACATATACGACACATAAGGGAAAAGCTGGAGATAAACCCCGATCAGCCCAGACATATAAAGGTGGTATGGGGACAGGGATACAAGATCGAATGAGGAGTGTGAAATGAACAGATTGGGAAGGAGTTTCATCGCCAGATTCATATTATATCTGGTGATGCTTGTGAGCATAATGCTGACGGCGGTGGCAGGTACGATAGCGGCCTGCAATATCGACTACAACTGGTATTCCGACAGGAGCGACGCCGTCGAGGATGAGATATATTCCGAAGTGGCGGAGTACGTGGGCAGCATACTCTATGACTATGCCTATTACAGCGAAGGCGATGAAGAGATCGACAACGCGCAGACATTGATATACGGTGAGGACAGAGCCGAAAATTTCGGGTACGGTCTTTACAGGGCAGTAGATGCAGAAGCTGCCGCAGCCAACGGTGAGACACCGGAAAAGGTGAAATGGGAGCCCGTAAAGGAGATCAACATCGGATTGGGAAAAGAAGAGGGCATACATCATGAAACGATCCAACACGACGGATACGTGAAGATAGAAGTGTATCTTGGAGATATGGAGAAAGGGGGAGTTCCTAATGAAGTGGGCTATCTATACGATCTATACAAATTTATATACGCGAATAGAAATGTGGCGGCGGTTACGGCGGCTTTAGCGGCTCTCGCCTCATTCGCACTGTTCGTTATCCTGATATGTGCCGCAGGACGCGATAAGGAAAAGGAGTCGGTAACAGCGAGACTGCCTCTGGATGTGATCGTGGCCATAGCGGCGCTGCTGCTGACGATTATCGTTACAACTGTCGCCTATTCGGGTTCGGGTATAACGGTGATAAATTATATCGAGCTTACCATGATAATATGCGCGCTGGCGCTGGTGGTGGCTGTCATCGTCACGGGAACGATCCTGATATTTGCGGTACAGCTCAAGGCCGGCGGATGGTGGCGTCACATGCTGCTCTACAAGGTGGGCGCGCTCGTCGTAAAAGGGCTTGCCGTGCTGTTCGGTGTGTTCAGGCATATCGATCTCGTATGGAAAACGGGACTTACGGTATTCGCGGGGATATTCATAAACTTTATCATAATGATCATAGCCATGACGGGCGCCGCATCTGTGGCGATGACAATGTGGCTCGTGGGAGCTGTAGTGACTGCGGCGGCTGTGATATATACGGCGCTTTGCATGAAAAGGCTCGAAGAAGGAGGCCGGCATCTGGCAGAAGGGGATATGGGATATAAAACGGATACAAAGGGTCTTTTCCTGGATTTTAAGGATCATGCGAACGATCTGAACGACATCGGCAGAGGGATGGCGAATGCAGTCGAGGAAAGGCTCAAGAGCGAGCGGTTCAAGACAGAGCTGATAACGAATGTGTCTCACGATATAAAGACGCCTATAACTTCGATGATAAATTACGTTGATCTTCTGAAACGGGAAGAGATAGACAATGAAAAGGCGAGAGAGTATATAGAAGTCCTGGAAAGGCAGTCGCAGCGGTTAAAGAAGCTGACGGAAGATCTGGTGGAGGCATCCAAGGCGGCGACGGGAAATGTGACGCTGGATCTGATGCCGTGTGATGTGGCGGTCATGATGAATCAGGCGATGGGAGAGTACAGAGAAAAGGCGGAAGCGGCAGGACTGGATATGATAATGGATCTGCCTGCGGAAAGCGTGAGCATAATGGCCGACGGCAGGAGCATGTGGCGCGTGCTCGACAATCTGATGAACAACATATGCAAGTATTCACAGCCGGGGACAAGGGTTTATCAGAGCCTTGAGATCGAAGACGGAAAGGCCGTGATGATATATCGCAACACCTCGAAATACGCTCTCAACATTTCAGAGGAGGAGCTTACGGAAAGGTTCGTGCGGGGCGACAGTTCGCGTCATACGGAAGGCAGCGGCCTCGGACTTTCCATCGCGAAGAATCTGGTGGAGCTGCAGGGAGGGCGTTTTGAGATATATATAGACGGCGATTTGTTCAAAACGATAATAAGATTTGACATAATATGAGATACAATATGAGACGATATGATCGATATGAGTGAAAAGAGTGCGGCTGATCTTACGGCAAAGGTCCGCCGCGCTTTTATGATGCCAAAATTTAAGTGAGACACAGATGAATTTATGGTATAATAATGGACAGTTGAATATATGACTGGCAGCGACATGAGCGATGCGCTGTGGAAAAGGAAACGGAAGGCATATGGATTTCATAAGATTTTTGTTCGTACTGGCGATCGTGATACCATTGGCGGTACTGATGATATATCTGATAAACAACCTGAACGGGAGCGTAAAAGCGTCGGAAAATGAGACGAAAGCCGAAGTGAAGACGCGAAGGGCCGGAGCTTCGGATGAAAGGACCGTGAAAGGCAGGACTGCGACAACAGGGACTGCAGGTGACAGGCAGGCCGGGAATCACGACGGTGAAACGGAGCGCGAACGCAGAAAACGTTCGCTGCACGAAGAGCGCAGAGAGCGCATACGCAGGGAAAGACGGGAAACGGAAAAGGAAGTATCGGAGAAGAAGGAAAAGAAGAAACCTGTAAGACAGCCGAGCAAGAGGAAACGCAGAAAGGAAAGAAGGAACAGGAGAAAGGCCGGAGAAGATCGGAAATGAAAAGAGGTTATTTCATATCTTTTGAAGGAGTGGACGGATCGGGAAAGTCCACACAGATACAGCTGCTTAGGTCTTTTCTGGAAAGCAGAGGATGCGAAGTGCTGCTGACGAGAGAACCGGGCGGCACGGATATAGGCGAGAAAATAAGAAAGATAATACTGGATCCGGCAAACGCGAAAATGACCCATATGACCGAAGCGCTGCTGTATGCCGCGTCAAGGGC
>CASEFF010000085.1 GCA_949287115.1 uncultured Bacillota bacterium
AAATGCCTCGTTGAGAAGTACGGCGACACATCGTACGTGGTGCAGAATCCACCGCAGCCGCCTCTTGAAAGAGAGGAGCTGGACGAGTTGTACGGACTGCCGTATATGAGAGACTATCATCCCGCCTATGAGGCTGAAGGAGGAGTGCCTGCGATAGAGGAAGTTAAGTTCAGCATCACGGCCAACAGGGGATGCTTCGGCGGATGCGCTTTCTGCGCCATAACGTATCATCAGGGACGCGAGGTGAGGAGCCGCAGCAGAGAGTCCATCGTCGGCGAAGCCGAAAAGCTGGTGAAGCTGCCCGGGTTTAAAGGTTACATACACGACGTGGGAGGGCCGACGGCCAATTTCAGAAAACCGTCGTGCTCCGGACAGCTGAAAAAAGGCATGTGCGGACGCAGGGACTGTCTGTTCCCGAAGCCGTGCAGATCCCTCGAAGTTGATCACAGCGAGTATATAGACGTGCTCCGTGCCGTCAGAAATATAGAGGGCGTGAAGAAGGTGTTCATAAGGTCAGGCATAAGGTATGATTATCTGATGGCCGACGGCAGCGATGATTTTCTGTGGGAGCTGTGCAGACATCATGTCAGCGGCATACTTAAGGTGGCACCGGAGCACGTCTCACCGCGTGTGCTGAAGAACATGAGAAAGCCTTCCGTGAAAGTGTTTGACATGTTCAGTGAAAAGTACAGAGATGTCAACAGGCGTCTTGGAAAGAAGCAGTATATGGTGCCGTACTTCATATCGTCCCATCCGGGGAGCACGCTGGAGGACGCCGTGGAGCTGGCCCTTTATATGAAGAGGACGGGATTCGTGCCGGATCAGGTGCAGGATTTCTACCCGACTCCGGGAACGCTGGCGACCTGTATGTATCATACGGAGATGGATCCATTTACGATGGAGAAGGTATACGTGGCAAAGACGATAGAGGAGAAGAAGATGCAGAGGGCGCTCATGCATTTCAACAAAAAGGAAAACAGGAAGACGGTATTGAAGGCCCTCAGGAAGGCCGGCCGCGAAGACCTTGCGGAGGTGTTGCTGAAATGAGCGTGATGGAAGAGATAAGAGCTGCTTATGAAGACGGACTTCGTATATATGAGGACATGACAGGGCTTTACGATGAGCGGGGAGAGGAGGGCGCATTTGCCGTAAGCGAGATGTACGGAACGCCGGAATGCAGCGGCAGCGCCGGGGTCTGCGATGAACCGGAAAACGTCATAGCTTTCGGAGATGACCTGGCATATATGGCTTACCTTATAAAGGAGAGAAACCTTGCGGGAAAGATACAGCTCATATACGTGGATCCGCCGTTCTTTTCCGGCAGCAGGTACGAGGCTTCTTTAAGGCTCGTGTCGGAAAAGCTGGGGCGGTCGTCGCTTTTCAGGATGGGCGCATACGACGACAGGCGAAGCGGCGGCAGGAAGGAGTACCTGACGGCCCTTGCAGCAGGATTTTTCATGATGAGGGATCTGTTGTCGGATACGGGATGCCTGTGGGTACATCTCGACGGCCACGCCGTACATTACGTCAAGGTCATGCTCGATGAGATCATGGGAGAGGAAAACTTCGTGAACGAGATCATCTGGACATACAGCTCCGGCGGCGCCAGCGGCAGGAGGTACGCCAGAAAGCACGACAACCTGCTGTTTTACGGCAGGGGAAAGGACTACAGGTTCAATCCTCTCAGGGAGAAGTCGTACAACCGCGGATTCAAACCCTACAGGTTCAGAGGGGTGGAAGAATTCGAGGACGAAAAGGGCTGGTATACGCTGGTGAACATGAAGGATGTGTGGAACATAGACATGGTGGGGCGCACATCCTCGGAGCGCAGCGGATATGCCACGCAGAAGCCGGAAAAGCTGCTGGAGCGCATAGTGAGCTCATGCAGCGATGAGGGCGATCTGTGCGCCGATTTCTTTGCCGGTTCGGGGACGCTGGGCGCTGTATGCCAGAGGCTGGGCAGGCGGTGGATGATGTGCGACAAGAGTTCTCTCGCCGTTGCAGTACAGGTTGAGCGGATGGGAAAGGCCGGAGCACGGTTTTTCGTCGAGCGGCAGGAAGACATCACAGGCGGCGGTGACGGCACGACGGGAGGATCGCGCATCGCGGCGGACATCGTAAAGGACGGAGACGATATCGAGGTGACTCTCACGGATTACATGCCGGCGGAGGATACGGCGGGAAAGATCGCAGGCAGCGGTGCAAAGGCCGCGGACGAGGTGGGAAAGTACATATCCGAAGATCCCCTCAGCCTGATAAGGTGCTGGAGCGTCGACATTCGTCATGACTGCGAGGTGCACAGGGCGGAGAGGCTGATGACGGCAGGCGAGAAAAACTGCGTAATTGGCGGCTGCTCCCGTGGGGCGGAAGCTGCGGAGGAGAAGCCATCGGATACGGCGCAGACCGATGCAGGCATAGTCAGCATAGTCGGATACGATGTGTTCGGCAACAGGTTTGCCGCAGCAGGACCACTGACGTCGCGCAAAGTCACGAAAGTCACGAAGATTTAAAAAATTATTGCACGACCGGTGTTTTTGTTGTATAATAACGACATAATTTTTGTGCGCAAAACGATAAGAGAATAAGGAAGACGGCAATATATTGGGGTCTGGGTTATCCTTCTCACCCCAAAGCCTGAAACCTTATCTTTTTTCTTTTTTGCGCATTGTTTTTTTGGCGATGAGCCGGGTCATGGAAAGGGGAAGGCAGGTGTGAGGATGAAAAAGTACATATTCGTGACGGGAGGAGTAGTATCGGGACTTGGAAAGGGCATAACGGCAGCATCTCTGGGAAGGCTGCTCAAAGCCAGAGGGCTGCGCGTATGCGCACAGAAGCTGGATCCGTATATAAACGTGGATCCGGGGACGATGAGCCCGTATCAGCACGGGGAGGTATTCGTAACGGAAGACGGAGCGGAGACGGATCTCGATCTGGGGCATTACGAAAGGTTCATAGACGAGGATCTAAACAGGTATTCAAACCTGACGACGGGAAAGGTGTACTGGAACGTGCTGAACAAGGAGAGAAGAGGGGAATATCTGGGCAGTACGGTGCAGGTGATACCGCACATAACCGACGAGATAAAGGAGTTCATATACAGCGTGGGCAGGACGGGCAACGCCGATGTCATAATAACCGAGATAGGCGGAACGGTGGGAGACATAGAGAGTCAGCCTTTCCTTGAAGCCATAAGGCAGGTGTCGCTGGAGCAGGGAAAGGAGAACTGTCTGTTCATCCACGTAACGCTGGTGCCGTATATAAAAAGTTCGGGAGAACATAAATCCAAACCCACGCAACATTCGGTAAAAGAACTGAGGACAATGGGCATCTCACCTGATATAATAGTGATGAGATCCGATGAGCCGGTCAGCAGCGACATAGTCGAAAAGATATCGCTGTTCTGCAATGTGAAACGCGATTGCGTCATAGAGAACATCACGCTGCCGGTGCTGTACGAGGCGCCGCTGATGCTGGAAAAAGCGCGGCTTTCATGGATAGTGTGCAGGGAGCTTGGCATAGACGCGGGACCTTGTGAGCTGACGGAGTGGAAGGCCATGCTGGAAAGGATAAAGGCCAGAAAGGAACGCGTGAGCATAGCGATAGTCGGGAAGTATGTAAGGCTTCACGATGCGTATCTGTCGGTGGCGGAGGCTCTCAGGCACGGCGGATACGAGAAGGGCTGTCATGTAGACATACGATGGGTGGAAGCCGAAGACGTGACAGAAGACACGGTATGTGACATACTGAAGGATGCAGACGGCATACTGGTGCCGGGAGGCTTTGGAGACCGCGGCATAGAGGGGAAGATACAGGCCGCTCGATACGCCAGGGAAAACGATGTGCCTTTTTTCGGCATCTGTCTCGGTATGCAGGTGGCGGCCATAGAGTTTGCGCGTAACGTGCTCGGTATTCGTGACGCCGACTCGGGAGAATTCAACGCGGAGTGCGGACATAAGGTGATAGACCTGATGCCGGATCAGCACGGCGACATACCGAAGGGCGGCACCATGAGGCTCGGCGCATATCCGTGCGTCATATCGGAAGGCACGATCATGGAGAGAGCGTACGGGACGCGCGAGATATCGGAACGCCACAGGCACAGATATGAATTCAACAACGCATACAGGGATGCTTTTGAGGAAAAGGGCATGCGGATAGCGGGGACTTCTCCCGACGGAAGGCTCGTAGAGGCGGTGGAGCTGACGGGGCATCCTCACTATGTAGGCGTACAGTATCATCCGGAATTCAAGAGCAGGCCCAATAAGGCGCATCCGCTCTTCAGGGAATTCGTCGCCGCCGCTCTGGCGTTCGCGGCAGCAGGAAGACAGGAGGAAAGTTAAAGAACATGTACATAAGGAACAACACGCTGGCAGTGATATTCAGAGTGATATTCATAATAGTATGCGGAGCCGGCATAGTCATGAGACTGATGGGAACGGAATCGATCCTAGGGACGGTGCTTGGCGATTTTGCGCTGATAGCCAACGGGGCGGCGCTGGTATATTTCGCCTATCTGATAATAGCGAGACCGGGCTATGAGCGCGGTGCGCTGAGAGGAGCGGTGACGATATACATGGTGGTGACGTTCATCGTGTATTATTTCTTCTACTTCGGGACGGCTCTGTCGCGTCCGGAACAGCTCTCGGTGGCCGGGTATCTGCTGTACTTCGTAGCTCCGGTCATGGCCTTTGCCGATTACCTGCTGTTCTGCAGGAAGGGAGACTTCACGGCGTACAGTCCGATAATATGGGTCATCCTGCCGGTGCTGTTCAATATAGCTGTGTTCATCGTCAACATGTTCGGCTTTTCGCTGGGCTCCATACCGTATTTCAGTCTGGCGGGCATGAGCATGATGGCGACGCTGTTCATATTCCTGGGCATCAGCTATCTGCTGTTCGTCATCGACAATCTGATGGCGGGACGCAGGAGATAAAGGTGACGGACGTGAAAGACGATGATGCGGAGGAGACAGCATGAAACTTGAACTTATAGCTACGGCGACCTTCGGCCTGGAAGCCGTCGTAAAAAGGGAGATAGAGGCGCTGGGCTACAGGATACTGAAGACGGAAGACGGTAAGGTCACATATACGGGAGACGAAAGAGCCATAGTCAGGTCGAATCTGTGGCTCAGGAGCGCTGACAGGGTGCTGTTGAGGATGGCCGAGTTCGAGGCCCTTGAATTCGAAGAACTGTTCCAGCAGACGAAGGCGCTGCCGTGGGAACAGCTCATACCGGTCGACGGCAGGTTCACCGTCAACGGATCGTCGGTGAAATCGAAGCTCCACAGCGTGCCGGCATGTCAGAAGATCGTAAAAAAAGCAATAGTCGAGAAGCTGAAGGAATTTTACGATGTGGAGAAGTTCGCGGAAACGGGAGCCGATTATACGGTGAAGGCCACCATATTAAAGGACAGGGTGACGCTGACGGTGGACACGAGCGGCGCAGGGCTCCACAAGAGAGGTTATCGTGTGGCGGATGTTGCCGCGCCGATAAAGGAAACGCTGGCTGCGGCGCTGGTACAGCTTTCCTTCTGGCGGGAAGGACGCATACTGGTGGATCCGTGCTGCGGATCGGGTACGATACCGATAGAGGCGGCAATGATGGCAAAGAACATAGCGCCGGGACTCAACAGGACATTTGCCTGCGAGGACTGGGAACTGATAGACGGATCGATCTGGAAGGAAGAAAAAGCCGCGGCGTTCCGCGCCATAAAGCACGATGCGGAGCCGACCATATACGGCTTTGACATAAACGGCAGGGCCGTGGCGGCGGCCGTCAGAAATGCGGAGGAAGCCGGTGTGGATGACTGCGTCGTGTTCAGAAAGGCAGATGTGGCCGGGTTGAAACCGGTGGGAGAAAACGGCATCATCATCACGAATCCCCCATACGGAGAGCGTATAGGCGAGGCAAAGCAGATAGAGCGCATATACGGCGCGCTGTCGGCGTTTCTCGTTAAAAACCCCGACTGGTCCCTCTTCATGATAACAACCGACAAGTCGGCGGAGGAGAAAGTGGCCGGCCGCAAGGCCGACAGACGGCG
>CASEFF010000086.1 GCA_949287115.1 uncultured Bacillota bacterium
ATATGGCGATATATCTTCCCATACTCCCGAATATGGTCCTTCTTATATTTTTGGCGTACATGCTCCCTGCCATATCCTGCACCTAAAGCCCTGCTATCACTACCACTCTATATCTTCCACCGGCACGATGACATCGTTGAGCTTCACCGATTCAACCGTACCGTTCTTTATCCTCACGACTCTGTCAGCCATGGCTGTAAGCGCCGAGTTGTGGGTTATTATCACTACCGTCATGCCTCCGCTCCTGCATGCGTCCTGCAGGATCTTAAGTATGGATTTTCCCGTCTCGTAGTCCAGTGCTCCCGTAGGCTCATCGCACAGCAGCAGCTTCGGGTTTTTCGCAAGGGCTCTGGCTATGGCCACCCTCTGCTGTTCGCCGCCGGAAAGCTGCGCCGGAAAGTTATCCATTCTTTCCGCAAGCCCTACGGCCTTCATCACTTTCTCGCTGTCAAGAGGCTTCTTTGAAAGCTGTGACGCTATCTCCACGTTTTCAAGGGCGGTAAGATTCGGTATCAGGTTGTAAAACTGGAACACGAATCCTATATCCAGCCTCCTGTACGTCGCCATCTGCTTCGTCGTCAGAGACGATATGTCCCTGTCTCCGAGGATGACTTTGCCTTCCGTCAGCGTGTCCATGCCGCCCAGTATGTTGAGCAGCGTCGTCTTTCCCGCTCCGGACTGTCCGACTACGACGCATATCTCCCCTTTTTCTATCTCAAAGTTGACGTCATGGAGCGCTCTCACTTCCACATCGCCTGTCTTATATATCTTTTCCACATTTTCGAATCTCACGAACGACATAACAAAGCGCACGGGCGACCGCGTCCCGCCGTCTCCTTTCCGGTTCGGTCATCTGTATAACCATCATCCTATATTTTACCCTTATTTGATTATTATGACAATATGATTTGATGTGCATATCTCCCCGATATGTTTATTTTGTGAACTTATTATCGTTCCCGCCTTGTTTGCCGCGGAGACACTGTGATATAATTCTTTTACTGGGGTTTTTAGAAAGGACGATAACATGGATACTGAGATCCTGATTTCAGGACTCGGCCTTCTGATAACGTTTGTCGGAATGGCCGTATTGATATTCAAGAGAGTCTCTCCGATCATCATCGGACCGCTGGCAGCGCTGTTCGTCTGCATCACAAGCGGCATACCGGTATTCGACGGAGTGACAGACACGTATATGACGGGAACCACCGGATTTTTCCTGTCATACTTCTTCATTTTCCTGCTGGGAAACATCTTCGGCAACATCTATCAGAATTCCGGAGCCGCAGCAAAGATCGGCTCTGTCATATCGAAAAAATTCGGCTCCAAACACTGCATGGCAGCCTGTATGTTCTCGGCCGCCATACTCAGCTACGGCGGCATCAACAGCTTCGTCATCATCTTTTCGGTCTATCCGATAGCGCTGAAACTGTTCGAAGACGCCGACCTTCCGACGTATCTGCTGCCGGGCATAGTCTGCGGCGGTATGTGGACTTTCGCCATGACGGGACCGTTCACTCCGCAGATACCGAACGTCGTTTCAATGGAATATCTGGGCACTCCGTCTTACGCCGGCCTCTTACCCGGTATCGTATGCGCCGTTGCCACCGGTATCGGCGTAATAGTATACATGAACTATCAGGGAAAGAAGGCGCACCTCAGAGGCGAGCATTTCCAGTGGCCTGAGGGCGTAAAGCGCGTAGAGGAAGAAAAGGACTCTCCGGGAGGCGTCATCTCCGTCATCCCGCTGGCGCTGGTGCTGGTGCTGTTCAACGTGACGAATCTGGATATAATAATTTGCCTGCTCATAGGCATAATCACGGCTCTGGTGCTGTTTCACAAGCATCTGCCGAGACCCGAGATGCTCGATATGTTCAATACGGCAGCCACATCTTCCATAGCCGTGATAATCAACACCGCCGTCATAGTGGGCTTCGGTTCGGTCGCCAAGATAACACCGTTTTACGCCTACGCTACGGATCTGCTGACAGAGTCAAATGCCAGTCCGTACGTGGTGGCTGTTGTCGGCGCCAACATATTCGCCGGAATACTTGGCTCGGCTTCGGGAGGTATTTCCCTCATGTACGAGACGCTGGGCGACACATTCATAGACTACGCGAACCAGGGATACAATCTGGGGTTCATCCACAGGCTGTGCGCCGACGGCTGCGGAGGTATAGACTCACTGCCATGGAACGGCTCCATAGTCTCGGTCTTCGCAATATGCCATACCACCCACAAGCTGTCGTACAAGTACAATTTCATGACCAACCTGGCGATACCGGTAGCCGCCACATTCCTGCTGGAGCTGCCTATATGTATGATACTCGGCTGAGAACTCGATACAAATCCGTGATAAACACAGGAGGTTTGCAATGTCCGACGTGATATTCGAAAAAAATGGCCATACGGCCGTCATAACCGTGAACAGGCCCGATACTCTAAACGCTCTCTGCGAAGAGCTGATCTCCCATATAAATTCCGCTCTCGACACTGCCGAAAACGATCCCGACATATTCACGATAGTCATAACGGGCAGCGGCAGAGCATTCATC
>CASEFF010000087.1 GCA_949287115.1 uncultured Bacillota bacterium
ACGTATGTCTTCCTGCCTGCCGCCTTGTATATCTCTCCCACGAGAGTCGTGGTCGTCGTCTTGCCGTTGGTACCGGTGATGGCCACGTACTTTCCGTGTCCGACCCTGTAGGCTATCTCCAGCTCACCCGTTATCTCCGCTCCGGCCTTCTTCGCTTCCTTTATGAAGTCCAGCTCCGGAGACACGCCCGGACTCAATATGAGCATATCGAAAGCGCTCATATCATCCGGCTGGCTGCCCAGATAACACTTGACGGATCTTTCGCGCAGAAACGTTATGAGCTGCGGATCGAGGTCTTCCTTTTCCTTGTTGTCCTGAACGGACACCTCCGCACCCAGCTTCACCATGGCCTGGACAGCCGCTTTCCCGGACTTGCCCATACCGACCACGAGTACCTTCTTTCCCTTTATATCCTCTACACTTCCTCTTGACATCTCGCTATCTCCTAACACAGCGACCGCCTAAACGATCGCGAAACCTACAAAACAACATATCGCGGTGAATATCCAGAATGCTATGACCACCTGAACTTCCCTGAACCCGCATTTCTCAAAGTGATGATGTATCGGAGCCATCCTGAATATCCTCTTGCCTCCGCTGAGCTTGAAATATCCCACCTGCAGCACGACGGAAAGGGCTTCTATGACATAGATCAGCCCCGCCACGAGAAGCAGCAGTTCCATCTCCATCACTATGGCCGCTGCCGCCAAACCTCCGCCCAGCGCTAAAGACCCCGTATCTCCCATGAATATCTTCGCCGGGTTCTTATTGAACACGAGGAATCCGAGACATCCTCCGCACACCGCGGCACAGAAATACGCTCCCGAAACGAGACCGTACATTACTCCCACGACGGAAAAGAACAGCGTCACGAGAGCCGTCACGCCCGATGCCAGTCCGTCAAGGCCGTCGGTGAGGTTCACGGCATTCGTCATGGCAAGCATAACGAACACGATGAACGGCAGATACCAGAACCCGAAATCAACGTACACATCGGCAACCGGTATGTACACATGGGTATCGCCGCCGGGATAAAAGGCCATGAACACCGCCAGTGCGACGGATATTATTATCTGCAGGCCGAACTTCTGATAAGCTCTGAGGCCCAGATTGTTCTTCTTTATAACTTTCAGGTAATCATCAAAAAAGCCTATTAGCCCGAAACCTATAAACACGAACCATACGACGACAGTCTCCACGATGCTGCCGCCCCATATCGCCAGCGCGGCCAGCGATGCTATGACGGCACCTGCTATTATGGCAATGCCTCCCATGCTAGGCGTGCCCGCCTTTGACAGGTGACTCTCCGGCCCTTCCTGTCTTATGTTCTGTCCGGCGCGCGCTCTCAGCACAGGTATCTCCAGCTTTGTCAGAACGACCGAAACGATAAAGGCTATCGCGATCGTTATCACTATATTGACGTAATCCATGACATCTCCTAAATCTTCAAAATCCTCTCCACTATATCTTCCATCTTCATGCCTCTGGAGCCCTTGACGAGAACCATATCTCCGGAAGATACGATGTCGCCGATGTTTTCGATAAGCTCTTCCTTGCTTTCGAAATACATGACGTCGGCGGTTCCTCCTTTTGCGCCTTCCGCTATATTGCGCGCATCGATCCCCACCGCGATGAGCCTGTCTATCGCGACGCTTCTTGCAAAAAGTCCGACTTCAAGGTGCTGCTTGCCGCTCTGCTCTCCCAGTTCGTACATATCTCCCAGTATCGCCGTCCTTCGCCCGCTGCATCGGCTCTTTTCAAGAACCCTTAAGGCGCTCTTCATCGAATCGGGGCTGGCGTTATACGTATCATCTATGACGCTTACGCTGTCGCCTTTTATGTACTTCAGCCTGCTGCCCGTAAGCTGCGTTTCCGCAAGACCTCTTTCGACCTCCTCGACCGAAAGTCCCAGCAATCCGCCCACCGCTATGGCGATGGTAGCATTGATGGCGTTATGTCTTCCCGGCACAGGTATGCCGACTCTGCTGCTGCGCTCCATATGCTCAACTGTAAATTTTATACCATCAAGGCCCAAATCGTCAACATCGGAAATGATGTAATCGCTTCTTCCGTCTTCACCGATCACGATCTGCCTGTAATCTCCGCGCGTATTCTCGCGGGTCAGGAATTCTCCGTCATACGGGAACACAAGGGTCCCCTTCCTGCCGTCACGGGACGTTATGTGAGCCGCCACTTCCATCTTGGCGCGGAATATGCCTTCGCGGCTGCCGAAATTTTCTATATGGGACACGCCTATGTTGGTTATGACCGCTATATCGGGCTTTACGATCTCTGCAAGCCTGTCTATCTCGCCGGCCTTGTCCATGCCCATTTCCAGCACCGCCACTTCCGTATCGCTTTCCAGCAGGAATATCGACAGCGGCAGCCCCACGGCATTGTTGTAGTTCTTGATGTTCCTGCCGCAGGAATACTTTTCGCCGAGGGCGTAATATATCATATCGCGCGTCGTCGTCTTGCCCACGCTCCCGGTCACCGCTATCCTGATGACGTCGAGCCTGTCGAGATACCACGAAGCCAGCTGACCCATGGCATACACCGTATCGTCGACTTCTATGATGTTGAGCTCTCTGTCTCCGATATCATCCTGCCATCCGTCAGTGTGGGACACCAGCACGGTCCCGCAGCCGGCATCCGCCACCTGCGGTATGTATGCGTGACCGTCTCTGTTCTCACCGATGACTGCCACGAACATATCGCCGGCTCCGCACTGGCGCGAATCGTGTTTCACACCTGTTATATGTTTTTCCCGGCCTGCTCTTATCAGCCTGCCGCCTGTCGCCTTAACGACATCATCTATCGAGATCCTGTCCATGTCCACCTGCTCATTCGTACAGATATATCCTGCTGCCCTTTTTCACCTTCGTGCCTGCAGCCGGATACTGCTTAGTCACTATAAAATCATCTTCCGCCGCAGCGTCCTCGTCCATATCGTATGACAGGGAATCCCCGGCCAGTATGCCTATCGCCTCGCTGGCCTTTTCACCTACCACGTCCGGAACCTGCACCTTTTCTCCTTCGCTGTCACCACTCTCTTCTGAAGGCGATATGTTAAGGTATCTGAGGGTGTCCGAAAGTATCTGCTGTACTCCCGGCGCCGCCGTGACGCTTCCGTATTTGACGCCTTTAGGGTTGTCAGCTATCACCAGCACAGCCACCTTCGGGTCATCCATGGGAGCCATGGCTATGCAGGACGAGTCGGTCTTTTCCGTATATCCCGTCCCCGCATCGTTGACCTGATTGGCCGTACCGGTCTTTGCGCCGACCGCATATCCTTCAACGGCCGCCGTACCGCCGCCTCCTTCATCTACGACGTACTGCATTATCTCGCACATTTCGTCGGCGGTCTCCTTGGATACGACCTGCCTTACGACTTTCGCATCGAACGTCTCCACCGTTTTCCCGTCGGAGTCCTGCATCTCCTTTACGAGCCTCGGCTGCATGAGCTTGCCGTCGTTTCCCAGCGCACTCACCGCCGTTATGAGCTGTATCGGCGTCACCGCAACACCCTGACCGAAGCCTATGGTCGCAAGTCCCACGGGGCCTGCCGACTCTTCATCCTGAAGTATGGCCGTTCCTTCTCCCGGGAAGTCTATGCCTGTTTTGCCCGTTATTCCGAACGTCGCCATATAGTTATAGAACTTATCTATCCCTATCTTCGTTGCAAGCTGTACGAACACCGGATTGCACGAATTGCCGACGGCCTGCTTCAAAGTCTGCGTACCGTGAGGGTTCTCACTTCTCCAGCAGTGGATCGTCTCGCCCGCCACATCTATGGAGCCCGAACACGTAAACGTATCGTCCGTATCTGCTATGCCCTCTTCCAGGGCTATGGATGTTGTCAGCAGCTTGAACGTGGAGCCCGGTTCATACACGTCCGATATCAGCGAGTTTCTCCACATCTTGTTCCAGTAAGTCACCTTCTCGCTGTCGGACATGTCCTCCAGCTTCTTCTGCTCGCTCTTGTCGAGAGGCACGGTCGGATTGTTGAGATCGAATTCAGGCGTCTGCGCCATCGCCAGTATCTCGCCGGTCTCCGGATCCATGACTATGGCCATGACCCGATCGGCACTTGTCTTCTTCTGTACCTTCGCTATGGCCTTTTCCGTATAGTGCTGGATGACCTGATCTATGGTCGTCACTATGCTGTAGCCGTCTTCTGCCTGATAATACCTCTCGTCACCGTATGACAGCCTGTTGCCTCCCGTGTCCGTATAGTTGACCCAGCGTCCGGCAACTCCGCTCAGATACGTATTGTACTGAAGTTCGAGCCCTGAGCGGCCTTCGTTGTCGTCGTTTACGGTCCCCAGCGTATGGGCTGCGAACGCTCCGAGAGGATAGCTCCTCTTCGTATCCTCTGCTATCTCAACGCCGGGAAGCTCCTCTTCTCTTATCTTGTCTGCCGTATCCTTATCGAGCCCCTGGTCGATCTTTACGATGCTCTGCTCCTTTTCCACATCTTTTCTCACGTCATCGTATTCCAGCCCGAGCACTTCGGAAAGGGTTTTCGATACCTTTTCGACATTGGCTTCCTTCTTCTCGGCAGTCTCCGCCGCTCTCACATCGGACGGTCTCACCCATACGGTGTAGCTGGTGACGCTGACGGCAAGTTCGTTGCCGTTGGTATCGTATATGACACCGCGCTCCGCTTCTATGGGCGTGTCCCTCGTCTGCTGCGCCACAGCCTTTTCCGAATACTCGCTGCCCTTGACTATCTGTATCCACCCCAGCCTGAGGCAGAGCAGCAATATACATGCGAAGACTATCATCAGGATTATTATGAGATTTTTCCTGCTGCTGTTCTGTGTCGTCACTTTGATCTCCTCTTACCTGCTGTTATAAAAAGCGACCCCGGACATCGCCTTTCCGCCAACCTGCCCGGGTATCCCATTTTCTTTACATTATCACTGATATGCTTTTTCCTTTATTATATCCGCAAAACCTTCCTCCGGTATGTCATCGCCGGATATATACACCCTGCTGCCGTCCGACGGATAAACCATCTTGAGCTTGGAAGTCGCCTTGTTTTCGACGTAGTCCACATTGTTGGCGCTGTACACCTTCACCTGCAGGTTTTCTATCTCGCCCATGAGCGCGCTGTTTTCTCTTATCATCGAATTGATGTCGTATCTGAGAGAAGCCGAATATGCCGTTATTATTATCAGCATTATCATGGCAAGCCCCACGAGAAACACAAGGGAAAAAGCCGCCTTCTTCCCCGATCCGAACGGCAGCGTGATCTTCTTCGGCTCGCGCTTCCTGCGGGTCCGCTGCCTCGGCTCAGGCTGCGGCTTCATGTCAATGCCGTATTTCTGGTAATTTTTCTGATGCTCATACCATCTTTCAGGTGCTATCATGCCGCTATCCTTTCTTCTCTATTACTCTGAGCTTCGCGCTCCTCGCTCTCGGATTGACCTCGAGCTCGTCGCTTCCCGCGACTATCGGTTTTCCCGTGACCTTGTTCACATCGGACACCTTTCCGCACACGCATACCGGGAATTCCTTCGGACACGTACACGGATCGAGCCTCCTGTTGAAAGCTTCCTTTACTATCCTGTCCTCCAGCGAGTGGAAAGTTATCACGCACAGCCTTCCTCCCGGCAGCAGCACGTCGCAGAACTCGTCCACGGCTTTTTCCAGCTGCCGGAGCTCGTTGTTCACTTCTATCCTTATTGCCTGAAACGTCCTCTTGGCGGGATGAGGCCCTTCTCTCCTCGCCGAAGCGGGTATGGCAGCCTTTATGATATCCACCAGCTGCCCCGTCGTCTCTATGGCGCCGCTCTGCCGCTTCTTCACTATGAAATCGCTTATGCGCGACGCCCACTTTTCTTCTCCGTATTTTCTTATTATCTCAGTCAGCCTCTTTTTATCGTATCCGTTCACGACATCGTAGGCCGAAAAACTGTCATCCCTGTCCATCCTCATATCCAGCGGTGCATCGTGCATGTACGAAAATCCGCGCAGGCCGTTGTCCAGCTGAAACGATGATACCCCTATATCGAGCAGCGCTCCGTCTATGCCCTCTATGCCAAGTCCGGCAAGTATATCCTTTATGTCGGAGTAGTTGCCGTGGACCAGCGTCACATCGCATGTCAGATCCGCAGAAGCAATGCGCTTTCCTGCAGCTTCTATGGCGTCGGTATCGCGGTCTATGCCTACGAGTCTTCCGTCACTGCCAAGGCGTCCGGCTATGCCCAGCGCATGGCCGCCTCCGCCCAGCGTCCCGTCGACATACGTACCGTCGCTCTTTATCTTCAGGTTCTCCATGCATTCCTCATAAAGGACAGGCACGTGCTTAAAATCCATACTGCTCCATACCTTCCGCAACATCGCTGGCGTTCATCAGCTCGCCCGTATCGGGATCGATCTCGGCCTTCCAGTACTCTTTGCTCCACACTTCGATGGTGTTATAGCTGCCGACCGTTATGAGATCCTTCTCTATCCCGGCGTAATCCTTCAGCTCCTGCGGGACCGTTATTCTCCCCTGCTTATCCACGTCGCACTCGGCTGCGGACGAGTAAAAATGCCTCCTCAGCTTTCGCGCCTGCGGGTTGCCTGTCGGAAGAACTTCCAGCTTTTCACTGACGAATTTTTCCCACTGATCCCTGGGGTAAATGGTCAGACACCTGTCCAGAGACTTTGCTATGACACAGCTTCCGTCGAGCTCATCCCTGAACTTTGCAGGCACGATTATCCTCGACTTACTGTCTATTGAGTTTTGGAATTTGCCTACAAACATCCAGTCTCCTCCCATTTTTTATTGTCTCCATTTTAAACCACTTTACACCATTTATCAACAAATTCACTCCACTACACTTTATTTTTGCTCCAAAAATAAAAAATCGGCGAAAGAAGTTCGCATCTTCTTCCGCCTTCGCTACTATATATGGTATGTAATATTTATGGCGCTACTTTATATGGGTTTGTCATGCCCCCTATATGCTTTTTATCACCCTGGCCGGCACTCCACCGACGACCGTATTTGCCGGCACATCTTTATTTACGACGGCTCCCGCAGCTATGATCGCTCCATCACCTACCGTAACTCCCGGCAATATGGTCGCATTGGCTCCTATCCACACTCTGCTCCCTATATGGATCGGCTCCAGATGGTGCAGGTGCCGCTTTTCCGGATCCATATCGTGATTTATGGTCGCCATGACTACATTTGACCCTATCAGCACATCATCTCCGATATATACGCCGCCCTGGTCCTGAAAATGGCAGCAGAAATTTATGAACACGTTCCTGCCCACATGTATATTCTTGCCGCACTCCGTATAAAACGGCGGGAACATCCTGAAGGATTCATCCACCTGCCTTCCGGTAAGCTCCGAAAATATGCGGCGTATCTCTTCGGGGCTGTGATACGAATTGTTCAGCACATCGGTTATGCGCATGGCCTCATCGGCCAGAATATTGAGCAGTTCTCCGGCTTCCGTTCCTCCCGCCACCGTCCTGTCCTTTTTCAGATGTTTTAGCAATTTTTCTATACTCATGACAAGCCACCTCTTGTGATCAACATCGTTTGTTTTCCTACACTGTGATTATATGCCCTGTCACAAGATATGTCTAATTCCTATATATCATCGCTATATATGCGTTTGGGGAATCATAGCACGACCTCGACCTGTTCACCAAGCTCCATGCTGTCCTCCCTCACCGCACAGTCCCACGCCATTATCTCAACTCCGGCCTTTGCCGCCTCCCGGAGCGCGCGTCCGAAAGCGCTGTGAGTCCTGTCGTTTGGCGTAAATGCTTTGACCCCCTTCATCTGTATGACAAAGACGATGCACGCCGAATAGCCTTCTTCGACAGCCCGCATCAGCTCCCTTATGTGCTTTACGCCTCTTTCCGTGGGAGCGTCGGGAAACATGGCCACCCCGTCTTCTTCGAGAGTGACTCCCTTCACCTCCACGAGAGCTTCTTTTCCTTCCGCATCCTTTACATAAAAATCTAGACGCGATCCGCCGTATACGTACTCGCCCTTCACCGTCACGACCCTCCCCATGTGTCCTATCCTGAGCCTGCCCGATCTTAGAGCCTCGCCGACCGCCTTGTTGGGCG
>CASEFF010000088.1 GCA_949287115.1 uncultured Bacillota bacterium
CCTAAATTCCCGTCGGCGTTTATACGTAAAATGACCGGAAAAAAGAAAAAAAGTATAAATCAAATGGGAAAAATTTACAATGCACAAAGTGTTTGCAGTGATAATGAAAATCGGTTATAATATACGAGATGTCTCTGTAGCTCAGCTGGATAGAGCACCGCTCTCCTAAAGCGGGTGTCGGAGGTTCGAATCCTCTCAGGGACGCCATACTAAAGACGGGACGTATATTCAGGATGAAGCCTGATATATACGTTCCGTTTCGTTTTTCATACACAGCTTTACGGGCAGAGTCTAAAATTCCAGTTCGAACAGCGCTGTCTTCGATTCCCCGTTTTCGTCATATGCCAGAACATCGATAGAGAAGGTGTTTTTATCCGACATGAGCCCGATCCCTAGCTGAGCATGGCATGTCTCTCCTATCGGAACTTCCTGCGGGTAGTTTTTCAGCGTGACCGGATATGACTGACAGGCGTTGCCGTCGCCGTCTCTGATCTCACCCATGATGGGATCTATGTAGAGGCCGTTGAGGAGCTGATGGTCATAACCGAGATTCTCATACGTGTAATCGACTATAACGACCTGGACCGGGTCGGTCTCGGCAAACTGATTGCGTTCATCCGTGGTCGTGACGGAATTGATGGTGAATTTCCACTGGTCTTCAACCTCCCACGTGTCCCCGATGCCGTATACGTCGTCTTTTTGCTGACCTCCGCCGCATGCGGCAAGACCGAAACACATAACGGCCGTCAGCAGGATAGCCAGGATCTTTTTCATATATTCTTCTCCTTTCCCTGAAACGACAGCCTGTGCGATCTGCGTACGCGCTCGCCGATGCTGTCCGTTCCTTCTGATATTTTAACGCGTTATATCTGCGTATGTGGCAGTATCGTCGATAATTAACGAAATTTTTACGTGATCGAAAAGGGCTTTTTACATACAGACAGCAAATCCGGCAGCAGCGCGACTATCGTCAAAGATATGGAAAACAGTGGACAGCGATAAAATCGACTGATTTGACTGCTGATTTTACGACGAATTATCGTTATTTTTCGAAGGGGGAAACCTTAACGACAGTGATATTGAAAATATTTCCAGAAAACTATCGTAACTGCAGCTACGAACAAGGAGTGTCGATAATCCCTGTAAAAATGACCATCGAAATGCGGCAGTTCTATCGCTGATGGCATCGGAGCAGGGGATTGCCGATAGTCCGGAGCTACGGGGGAGCGGGGGAAATGGCAGGTAAAATGAGATTGCATGATGAGAAACGTTATCGCGGGAAACGGTACGCGCCTGCAGACATTGGAAAACCCTCCGCGGCAGTTTCCCGTGCGGAGGGTCTTTGTCATATCTTAAAATCATTACTCCTGCATCAGCGCGGCGATCTTCGTCTTGGGATCGATGATGTCGCTGATGGATATGTCGCCGTTGAGGGCGGCGATCAGATACGATACGTATTTTGATATATCCACCTCGTAGAACCATTCGCGCTTGAGGAGATCAGGATTCCTGTACGTCAGGTTTGTACCGAGTATGCCCTTTATGACGCCTTCTTCATAAGCCTTGTCGAAATGCTCAAGGCCGTTGGTGAAGAGGCCGTATGTGGCATAGCAGTATATGTCCCTGGCGTTTTTCTTTTTCATCTCATAGGCGATGTCCAGCATCGATTCGCCGGAGGAGATGATGTCATCGGTGATGAATATGTCCTTGCCGTCTACAGGTGCGCCGAGATATTCGTGAGCCACGATCGGGTTGTGGCCGTTGACCATAGTGGAGTAATCGCGCCTCTTGTAGAACATACCCATATCGACGCCGAGAACGGACGAGTAGTACATGTTACGCTGCATCGCGCCTTCGTCCGGGCTGATTACCATGAACCTGTCCTTTGAATAATCCAGATCCTTGAACGTGCGCTTGAGCTTTTTCAATATCTGATAATATGGAATGATATTGTCAAAGCCCATGAGAGGCACGGCGTTTTCGATCATAGGTGCGTGAGCGTCGAATGTTATGAGGTTCGTGACGCCCATGGCGTGGAGCTCCTGCAGCATACAGGCGCTGTCGAGGGATTCCCTGAAGTTCCGCTTGTGCTGCCTGCCGCCGTAAAGTATCGGCATGATGACGGATATGCGGTGAGCCTTTCCGCCTGCCGCCTGTATCAGTCTCTTGAGATCCTGATAGTGGTCGTCCGGCGACATGTGATTTTTGTAGCCGAACAGGTCGTAAGTGCAGCCGTAGTTGCCGACATCGACGAATATGTACATGTCGCGGCCGCGGATGGTCTCGTTGATCATTCCCTTGGCGTCTCCGGATGAAAAACGCGGACAGTGGCTGTCGATGAGATAAGTCCTGGAGCTGTCGTCCGTCCAGCTTCGCAGATAGTTGTCCACGAGTTTTGCCATTTCAACGGCGCCTTCCGTTGCCACGAGAGCGATCCTTCCGAAGTTGCTGGGTCTGTTCAATAATTCTTCAGGTGTTGTCATGTTCGTTGTCCCCTCTTTAAAAACTTAGAGAAATAATTGATAAA
>CASEFF010000089.1 GCA_949287115.1 uncultured Bacillota bacterium
AACGCTATGAAAAACGCTATCAGCGCATACCCCGTCATGGAAAGGAAAAAAGACCGCAATTCCTTTTTAAATATGACTGCCACCGCCTGCACCTCCTCCCTGAGTAAGCTTCAGATACACCTCTTCCAGCGTGCTCTTTTTTCTCATCATGGACAGCACCGGGATCTTTTTTCCCGCAAACGCAAAGAATATCCTTTCACGCATATCGTCCATATCGTCCTCGCATTCCGGTCTCACTTCAACCGTAAACAGACCGTCCTCCCGCTTCACCAGCCTGCATTCGCCGCTTCCCGGAATCTCTCCCAGCACCCTTCTGATATCATCGGCCGAACCTTTTGCCTCAAGGATTATCCGGTCGTTTTCATCGAAGAGGTTCTCCAGATTTTCCGGCGTATCCTCTGCCACGAGTCTTCCGTTTGATATTATCAGTATGTAATCGCACAGTTCCCGCACCTCCGCCAGTATATGTGAGCTGAGTATCACGGTGTGATTCTTTGCAAGACTCTTTATCAGCTTTCTTATCTCGATGATCTGTCCCGGATCCATCCCGACCATCGGTTCGTCCAGTATTATGGTCTCCGGAAATCCTATCATGGCCTGCGCCAATCCGACTCTCTGCCTGTACCCCTTTGAAAGATTGACGATGAGCCGTTCCGCCACTTCCTTCAGATTTACCCTCGATATGATCACGTCCACCTGCACGGATCTCTCATCCCCGCGGATACCCTTGAGCCCCGCCGCCAGCATGAGATATTCTCTGACGGTCATTTCATTGTAAAGGGGCGGTATCTCCGGAAGATATCCCACGGACTTTTTCGCCTTCTCCGGCTCCTTCAATATATCGGCGCCGTCTATCACAATCGACCCTTCGGTCGCGGCAAGATACCCCGTGATCATATTCATCGTAGTGCTCTTCCCCGCGCCGTTAGGCCCGAGAAACCCGTAGATCTTCCCCTTGTCTATGGAGAATGTAAGGTCGTCTACGGCCGTATGCCTGCCGTACTTTTTCGTAAGATGCCTGACTTCTATCACAAATTTCCCTCCTTTTGCATTCCGTATCCTTTGCATCCGTTACGCAGGTACTTTATCAATTTATCCTGTTAATGCGATGTGGGCAGGATAAATTTTCCACGAATAATTTTTCGCACATCCGTCATACGGGCCACAAAATTTCTTCAAAAAAAGAAAAACCGCTCTGCCTGCAGTTTCCTGCCGGCAAAGCAGTATTATCTGTTTTCTTTCATTTGCGGATCCGCAAAGCCCGTCCGGCAGCGTCAGATCTTGTCTATCAGTATGAGCTCGGCGCCTATGCCGTCGAATATGGTCCTGACGCTCAGGGCATCGGAGCTTATATAGCTTCCCGTGCTTATGTTTCCTTCCGACGTCAGCTTGTTTATGAGGTTTTCGCGAACCCCGCCGTTCTTCTTCCCGTCGGCGTCGTGAGCGATCTTTGCCATAAAGCTGTCACGACCGAGCCTGTAGCGTATTATCCTGAACGTTCCCGAAAGGCCGGTGCACCTTACGAGGAACTCCATCTCGTTGTCGTAGTTCCTGACGATCCTCTGCAGATCGTCGCGGTTCATTATCTTCCTCAGGTTCCTGCCGGTGTTTTCATCGAAATTGTAAAGCAGTATGCTGAGGCTGTCCAGCGCGCCGGGATATCTGCACTTCGTGGAAACTATGTAATTCTCGCCGGACGCGATGATGTTTTCCTTCATGTCCACGAGCTTTCTGTAAGGCTCCGCGAGAACCTTGTTCACATCGCGTTCCATGATCTCCGCCATTGCCGGCGGGCCGCTCTCGATCTCGGCATAATCGTCGTATATGTCGATGTCGATGATGACCGGTTTTGTCTTGAACCTGTCCGCGTAGTCGGCATATATGCCCTTCACCTGTTTCCTGATGGCGCTCTCTATCTGTGCAGGTGTCGCCAGCTTGTATTTTGCCTCTATATCCCTGCTGATTATCTTGCCGATGTACTTCTTCCTGTATTCGAGAGGATGCATGCCGAACCACTGCTCGAAATGCTTTATGTAGTATCTGACGGCCGAAAATCCCGTTTCCTCCGCTATGGCTCCGATCTTCTTGTTGGTGCCCAAAAGCAGGTGCTCGGATTCCTCCACCCTTATATAGCTCAGCAGATCCTGAAAGCTCAGACCCGTCGCCTCCTTTATTATATGGGACAGATAGTAGATGCTGAGATGTTCCCTCTCGGCTATCTCGCTCAGCGTGAGCTTTCTCGTGTAATTATCGTACATGTAGTCGGTTATCCTGTTGAGCCTTCCCGCCAGTATCTTGTTGCCCTTGTTTTTCAGCTCGTTCTTGAACCTGCCGTTTTCCATGACAAAGTACTGGAAATCCGACAGCAGGCACGCTATGAGGTTGTGGGTACTCTCTATAACCTTGTGCTCGTATCCGTATCCCTTCTGTATGATCTCCATCATTATCTTCGCCAGCAGAGTACGGAGCACTTCAAGGCTCTCGTCGCTATCATCCTCTATGTCCGTGACGAAAAAATTGTTTCGCAGGCTGTCATAATATCTGGAGAAATACGTCAGATCCATCTGGAACATCATTACCAGATTATCTTCGTCAGTCTTTCTAAAGCTGTGCATCTCCCTGTCGTTGATTATGAATATATCGCCCTGTTTAAGCGTATAGGTGTAATACCCGTTCCTGAGCACGACGCTTCCGTCCAGAACATATACGACCTCCATGTCGTCGTGAAAGTGAATCGGATATTCATCAATGTTAGCGGTCACTACATTGATAGGCAGTTCGTCCTTGTAAATAATTTTTTCTTTAAGCATTTTTTACCCTCGTGCTATGCATTATGTCAACTTATGTTCGCTTTTTTCCCGTTAACTTTCAACACCCTATTGACTGTTTAAATTTAAGCCTTTCAGAAGTTATCCACAAATTTTTCAGTATTGTATACAATTTTATCCAACGTTTGCTGTGGATAATTACTTTTTTGACTTTGTTGATTTTTCAACGTTTTTATCTGTCAAGTGCTTTTTTTCGTTCAAAGTTATCCACAGTTTTGTTCTTTTTATTTCCCATGTGGGGAAAACCTCATAAATTCAACGTTCCTGTGTCGAACACGTTATTTTTTCGTCCACTGACCTGCGGGCTGCTGCACCCGGATATTATGAAATCCCGTTTTACGATACTGTCTTTTCCGGCTCTCTACCTCCTATCCTTCTCATCCCCTGACCATGTCCCGCGTCACGTCCTGCGTTCCTGTCATGCCGGTCGCCTGCGCAGGTTTTTAAAACAAATTTTACAGCAAATTAATAATATCAATAGTATTATAAATCACCTCATGCGATTTTAACAGCATTTTATTGACTTTTTTGCACCAAATATATAAAATTTTATTGATATCCTTGCTTTTTTAGAAAGAAGAGAAATTTATGAAAACAACAAAATTATACCAGACCGACACTTACATTAAATCATGGGACGCCGTCATAACTTCGGTGAAAAAAAACGAAAAGGATGACGGCAGTCTGACGATCACACTGGACCGCACCGCTTTCTTCCCCGAAGGAGGAGGACAGAGCTGCGATACCGGATATATGAACGGAGCGCGCGTCATCGACGTTCAGGAATCCGCAGACGAAATATATCACACCGTCCTCTGCTCCGATCCCGCGACCCTTTCCGCCGGCAGCCCGGTAAAATGCTCCCTCGACTGGGACAGGCGGTTCGACAATATGCAGCGTCACTGCGGCGAGCACATACTGTCAGGCGTATTCTACGACCTTTTCGGAGGAGTCAACAGAGGCTTTCACATGGGTCACGACTACATGACCATAGACATATCTCTTGAAGAAGATCCCGACACGACCGTGATAACGGCCGAAGACGCTCTGCGGGCCGAACTCAAAGCCAATGAGGTGATATGGTTCGACGCTCCCGTAACGGTGCTTCGGTTCGACGACCGCTCCGATGCCGAAAAAATGCCTCTGAGAAAAGCTCTCGCATTCGATGAGGATATATCCATAGTCTGCGTGGGTTCCGTCGAAAACGCCGCGGACTGCGTCGCCTGCTGCGGCACCCACCCGTCCAGCGCAGGGCAGGTGGGCCTCATAAAGATATATAAAGTGGAAAAGTACAAGGGAATGTTCAGGATATACTTCGAGGCAGGCCGGAGAGCTCTGGCAGACTACGATGCCAAGCACACGCTACTGACTGATATGTCGGACAGATACTCTTCATCTGTACAGGATCTGCCGGAAAAGCTGACGGCACAGGAAAACAGGCTGGCTTCCGTGAAAGATGAGCTCTTTCATCTGAAAAAAGCCTTCATCGCAGGCGAACAGGCGAAACTGGATTCGATCATCGAAAGCGATCCTTCGGCCGTCATAGTCTACCCGCTGCCGGATCTTTCCATGGACGACGCCTTCGACATGGGTAAAAAATACATGGGCGATACCGACAGGCTCATAATGCTCTATTCCGAAAAGGACACGTCCTACGTCCTCGTGTCGGGCGGAGATCCCGACTGCGGCTCCCTCGTAAAGGAATACGCATCGTTTTACAACGGCAAGGGAGGCGGCAGCAAAGTCTCGGCGCGCGCCATATTCTCAGACGATACCGACGCCCGGCTGTTTGCCGAACTAATAGAAAAACATCTGCGATGATCCACCGCAGATGTTTTTTCATATCCCGATCTCAAATATGCTCTCTACTGTATGTATATTGTCACGTACCTGACACCCCAGTTCCTGCATTCGCTTTCCGAATTCATATAGATGTCTATGGTATTTCCCTGTATGTTGCCGCCTGTATCCTCGGCACGTCTCGGCCCAACGCCTTCTATGTAAACGTTCGTCCCCAGCGGTATCACGCTCGGATCTACGGCTATCTCACCGACGCGGGCCCGCGTTCCCATGGCTGTCGTCCCGCCGCCCGTGTAGGCGTACGCCTTCACCACCAGCTTCCTGCTGTATGTCTGGCCGTTGTAGTTTATCCTCGTGCCTACGGCTATGACCTCGTTCACTACCTTGGTGATGGTCTCCCTTCCGATCTCCTTTCGCGACTTTTCCTTTCCGTCAACATACGTTACGCGGTACGTCACCCTGTCCTTGCCGTCGGAGCCCCTGGTCACGACCTTCGTCGATCCTTCATCGATGGAACTGTCGTCCTTCTTCTCGGTCTTGAACTTCACCTTTTCCTCTACGACTTCTTCCTTTATCGTGACTCTCTGAACGATTATCTCCATGTCCTTTTCCAGCATGGAATCCGCCTTCGGCGTCACTATATCGTTCTCGCCGACTTTTACGCCCACGTCCGCCAGAGCCTCGCCCACGGTGTTTTCAAGGCTTTCGTATGCATTCGTCTTTCCGTCCGCCGTGACCTTGAAATCCGTCGCGTGCTTTATCTCCAGCTCCATACCGTCATATATGAACGTGGTGAGAGGGGTGGAAATATAGTCGCGTCCCCCGAACTCTATGTTCTCATCCTCTAGGAAACGCTCCACTGTGTAAGCCTTCGTCGAAAATTTGAACTCCTCGCCGTTTATGGTGGCATTGACTTCCCTCGGTATCATAGTGGTATATACAACGATGACCGCCAGCAGTATCACGAATGCAGCGCCGATGGCGCCCTGCGTGAGATATCTCCTGTAAAACGGCTGCTTTTCTTCTGCCTGCTTCGCTGCCGCCGCAGCCTCTTCAGCGGCCGGCGTCTCGGTTTCAGCCGCGGTTTCAGCCGCTTCATCGGCCTCTTCCGCTCCATTCGATTCATCCGACTCATCCGCAGCCCTGGTCACGGTTTCCTCTGCGCTTTCGGCATCGCCTTCAGGCTCCTGCCCTGCCTCGGAATCATCTGTCACCGGCTCCTGCTCATCGGACGCTGTGACTTCGGCCGCTGCTTCA
>CASEFF010000090.1 GCA_949287115.1 uncultured Bacillota bacterium
CGTTGACCTCCGCGGATTTGGGCATGAGAGCTCCGGGGCGCGATGCGATCCTGCCGGCGTCTGTGAAAGGCCACATATGTATGCCGAACACTCCTGTGACCCCGAGCCTTTTGAGTATGCCGCTGTCGCATATCTCCTTTGCGCCTCCCAGCGTTTCCTCGGCAGGCTGGAATATGAGGAGCACGTTGCATTTGAGGTCGTCTTCCGTCATATCGTTCACGTACTGTGCCAGAGTCAGCACCATGGCCATGTGTCCGTCGTGGCCGCAGGCGTGCATCCTGCCGTCGTGCAGCGAGCGGTAGTCGCAGTCGTTGGTTTCGCTGATGGGGAGTCCGTCCATATCGGCTCTGAAGGCGTACGTTTCCGCCTTTCCTCTGTCGAAGTATGCGCATATGCCGTCGCCGCACAGGAACGTCAGCTCACAGTCCAGCTTTTCAAGGACAGACAGCAGATAACTCTTCGTCTCCGGCAGCTCTCTGTCAAGCTCCGGTATCATGTGCAGTCTGCGTCTGTGGGTCCTGAGCAGTTCTCCGGCGTCATTTATGTTCAGTCTGGTCATTTCATTCCTCCATGTATGTATCTTCCGCTATATGATACCATAGCGGAATGTGTAAGGCAAACAGCCGGGATGCCCTGATGCGGCGCGGCGGCGTACATATGTTGTCAGCCTTTGGCCGCCGGTGGTATAATGGGCTGAGAAAGGAGTGGTGCCACGTGGCTTGCGACATGAAAAAGGAAAACAGGGGCATTATCATGGAAAGAGGAGCATCGGCGCTGCGACGCCTTGAGGGCGCAGGTCATGAGGCGTATTTCGTCGGCGGATGCGTCAGGGACATGCTGATGGATAACATCGGCCCCGATACCGATATAGATATAGCCACCGATGCGCTCCCGCAGGAAGTGAAGTGGATATTTCACGATATGGACGTCATAGATACGGGCATAAAGCACGGCACGGTGACGGTGCTGCTGCCGGCCGGCGGTACGTCTGACGGAAAGAAGGCGGATGAGGCGGCGATGAAGGTGCTGCCGGTGGAGATAACGACATACAGGACGGAAAAGGGCTATTCCGACGGCAGACATCCCGACGGGGTCGAGTTCACTCCGTCTCTTGCCGAGGATCTGAAGCGGCGGGATTTTACGATAAACGCCATGGCCATGGACTGGAAGGGCAACGTCACGGACATGTTCGGAGGCAGGCGGGATATAGAGGCGGGTATCATAAGGGCCGTCGGCGATCCGGCGGTGAGGTTTTCGGAGGACGGTCTCAGGATAATGCGTGCCATGAGGTTTGCATCGGTGCTGGGATTTGACGTGGAGCGTGAAACGGAGCGTGCCATGTTTGAAAACAGCTCCATGCTGGAAAGGCTGTCGGTGGAGCGGGTATTCGCGGAGTTCTGCAGGATGCTGACGGGCGATGGTGCAGGTGATGTTGTCAGGAAGTACATAGATGTGCTGGGCGTCGTGTTTCCGGAGCTTCATGCCATGAAGGGCTTTCAGCAGCACAACGAGTATCACAGATACGATGTGCTGGAGCATTGTGTGCGCGCCATGGAGGCTGTGAGGACGACGCCGGAAAACAGGCTTCACATGAAGCTGGCAGCTCTGTTCCACGACGTGGGAAAGCCGCAGACCTATTCACAGGAAGATAACGGGAGAGGGCATTTTTACGGCCATGCGGCGAGAGGAACCGTGATGATGGCTGAGATAATGGAGCGGTTCAGGACGAGCCGGGCGCTGGCAGAGCGCGTGGAGACGCTGGTGAAATATCACGACCTGATATTCGAAAAGGACGAAAGGCTGCTGAAAAAGTGGATGAGGCGCTTCACGCCGCAGGTGCTGTTTGAGATCCTTGAGATAAAGCGTGCGGACAACCTTGCCACGGGCAACATGAGCGCTGAGCTGCTGGCGAAGTTCGACGGGATAAAGATCATGATGGAGGACATACTGATCAGGAGCAGCTGCTTCACCCTGGCTGATCTTGCCGTGGACGGCAACGATATCATGGGGCTGGGAACAAAGCAGGGCCCGGAGGTGGGAGCGGTACTTGAAAAACTGCTGGATGCGGTCGTCGAGGGGCGCATCGTAAACGACAGGGAGAAACTGCTGGCACTGGGGTCGAAACTTCTGGATGAGCCGGACGGATGCGACGCGGGCCGGAGCCCGGGAAGCGGAGGCGGCGAATCTTGACACGAAATGACGGCAAAATTATAATATACACATACCCCTTATGGTATACGAAGATCACGGAGGTACAAAGGATATGAGACAATGTATGGATTCGGATAACCTGCATCGCAGACTGAAGAAGATAATAGGGCAGGTGCAGGCCATAGACAGGATGATAGACGAGGATATCCCATGTGAGGACATCCTCGCTCAGATAAACGCAGCGAAGTCGGCGCTCCATAAGGCCGGTCAGGTCGTGCTGGAAGGCCATATAAAGCACTGTGTCAGAGACGGTATAGAGCACGGTGATGCCGACAAGACCATCGAAAACTTTACGAAGGCCGTGGAGCGGTTCGCCAACATGCAGTGATGCGGCAGTGACACGGTGGTCGGCGGGGAACATGCCGCGTGCCTTTGAGACGTGCTATTTCCCTATGCCTATTTTCAGAAGTTCGACGAACTGCTTTGCCGTTCGCGGACTTCTTCCGTTCTTTCTTATGGCATGGGCTTCCGCTCTCCTGCAAAGCTCATCGTCGTCCATTTTAAGCCCGTATTCTTTTGCGAGGGATCTTACTATGTTGAGATACTCGTCCTTGTCCGGCTTCTGGAACGTTATTGTCAGACCGAAGCGCGCCGAAAGGCTCATGGTCTCCTGCATCGTGTCGTTGATGTGCAGCTCGTCGCCCATCCTGTCTGCGAATGTTTCCTTTACGAGATGACGCCTGTTGCTGGTGGCGTATATCACGACGTTGTCTCCGCAGCCGGATATGCTGCCTTCCAGGGTGGCCTTGAGTGCCGAGAAGTTGTCGTCGTTGCCGGTGAAGCTCAGGTCGTCTATGAACAGTATGAACCTCAGCGGGTTGGAGGACAGCTCTTCCATGATGCCCGGGATCTGATAGAGCTGTGTCTTCTTCACTTCTATCACGCGCAGTCCCGCGGGTACCAGTGAAGCGGCCACGGCTTTTATCGTGGAGCTCTTTCCCGTGCCTGCATCGCCGTACAGCAGCATGTTGCTGGCGCCCTTGCCTTCGACGAATGCCGTCGTGTTCTTTATTATCAGATCGCGCTCCCTTTCGTAGCCGTACAGCTCATCGAGGGACTGATAATCCGGGTGAGCCACCGGAACGATATTGCCGTCCTCGACCCTGAAGAAGCTGTATCTTGCGTATATGCCGTATCCCGTTCTTGAGATGTTGCCCATCTTTTCAAGGAAGTCGTAGCGTATGTCGGAGACGCTGTTGGTCCAGTCGGGCAGGAATCCGTCGTAGCCGATGACCTCCCGCACGTCGGATGATTTGAGGGCGGATATCTCCTGAAGAACGGACAGCTCGTGATCAGCAGCCGTCTCGATCTCCGTCTCCATCTGCCTGCCGGCGGCGCGGCCCTTTACATAGAAATTATCGTCCTGCAGCACCAGCGTCCTGATATAGTCCGTCATGCTGGCGGTGGTCCGGTACATGTGTGAGACCATGTCGCTGTAGACTGCGACGGCAAGCTCGTCCTCCCTGTCGCTTATGGCTCTCGACAGTTCCCTGAGACCGGATATGACAGGATCGTTTTTTATATCGGAAAAAACGGTCAGTGAATCGATTTCGGCCCGCAGGCCGCTGAGATATTTTTTCATTGCAGATCTCCCGTATATATAAATCTTGTTTTGACAACTCCCGTTTATTATACTATATATTACGGGAAATGGATACACTCACGGAGGATGAAATGAGGATAAACAAATATATAGCGGATGCCGGCGTGTGCAGCAGGCGTAAAGCCGACGAACTGATAGCCAACGGCAATGTCAAGATAAACGGCATCACCGTAAAGGAAATGGGAGTGGATGTGGGCCGCGGAGATGTGGTGGAGGTCAACGGAAGGGTCATAGAGACCGCATCGAAAAAGGTGTACGTCGTCGTCAACAAGCCGGTCGGCATGATAACGTCAATGGATGATGAAAAGGACAGGGCGACGGTGGCCGAAATAGTTGCGGACATACCGGAGCGGCTGTTTCCGGTGGGGAGACTGGACTATAACACCACGGGACTTCTGATAATGACAAACGACGGGGAGCTGACATACAGGCTCACCCATCCGAAGCACGAGGTATACAAGACATACGTGGCGAAGGTGGACGGCGTGATATCGGATGCCAGAGTCGCAAAGCTGCGGCGTGGCGTGGACATCGGAGGATTCGTCACATCTCCCGCGAAAGTCAGGGTGCTCAGACAGATGCCGCGATATGCCGTCGTGGAGATAAGCATAAGAGAAGGGAAGAACCGCCAGGTGCGCAGGATGTTTGCTACCGTGGGGAACAGGGTGAGGGAGCTGAAACGCACGCAGATAGGCGAGATAAAGCTGGGACGGCTGAAAGAAGGCCATTACCGCAAGCTGACAAAGGCGGAGATCGATTATCTGAGGGAACTGTAAAAAAAGACCGGCTGTCTTACGCCGGTCTTACCTTTCGCCGCCCCTTGTCAGCGGGTATTTGAACAGGGCGATGCAGGATATCACCAGGAATACCATAGGCATCACCGTAGCGGAGTTTTCTATCCACTCCATGGCGACGGACGTCTGTACGGAGGCGCTGCCGTCAAATCCCGCAGCCTGAAGTACGGCGCCGAGGATCTGGCCGCCTATGCCGACGGCGACGGCTTCGACGAGCCCCTGAAATGACAGTATCATGGCTTCGCGCTTCTTTCCGGTGGTGGCGCTGTCGTAGTCGCACATATCGTAGTATATGGCCGGCATCATCTGCCAGTAGATGGACGTGCAGATCATGAACAGTATCACGTATATGAACGTAGCGGCCATGGTCTCCGCTCCGACGATCTTCATGACGATCATTCCGGCGATCCCCGTTGCATAGCATATTATCAGGGCTATGCGCTTGTCGAACATCCTGGAAAGCTTGCTGACTATCGGCAGCATTACAAGTCCCAGCAGCGAACGCGCCACGAGAAATGCCGACGATTCGGTCGCCGAAAGATGCAGTTTATACGTGAAGTAGTACATGACGTTTGACGTCAGTATGGCGTAGGCTATGAGAGATGCGAGGCTGGCGATTATCAGGTATTTCATCGGACCGAGACGCGCAACGGAGATGTATTCTCTGAATATATGCAGTACATTGAAGTCCCCGGGGGACTTTTTTTCTTCTGTAATGCACGGGACGTCGCGTTTTCCCGACACCGCCACGGTGACGATTATCGTGCCTGTCGTCAGTATGCCAAGTATGGCGCCGGTGACGGACCAGGCCCGGGAATCGGTGAAACCGTGTGAAACGAGCAGGTCGACGAAGGCCGTCGGCATTATCATGCAGAAGACGCTGCCTATAACGTTGAAAAACGATGCGAAGGACCTTATGGATGTCCTTTCGTCATAGGTGGAGGCATAGTCGGTGCCCAGGGCGCAGTACGGGACGAAAAATCCGGAAAACCCCGTCCAGAACAGTACAGTCATGAAGCCGTAATATATCGGTTTTGCAGATAACGGCATCTCCACGTTGGTAAACAGCAGGAACATCATGATGCCCAGAAATATGGAAAATATGAAGATGATCGGTCTTCTCCTGCCGAACCTTGTTGAGATGTTGTCGGATATATACCCCATGATGGGGTTGAAGATGGCATCCCATATGGAGCCTATAGCCACTATGGTACCGGCTGCGGCGGGCGGGATGTGCGCTACCGTCGTAAGAAAGAAGAGCAGGAATGTTCCCGCAAGACCGTAGGCCACGGCGTCTCCGAGGGAGGCTATGCCGTAGCCCAGTTTTTCTCTAAACGTTGCTTTTTTCATCGTGAGGACTCCTGAAATGTCTGTTGAGATAATCGTACTTCATGTCTATCAGGTACAGCGCCTTTGATATGGTGACCTCGTTTATACCCTCGAGGACATCCCTGAATTCGCTGTCTATATCGTACGTCTCTGTGAAATGTTTTCTGAATTCCGCCAGGCTGGCGAAGTCTTCGAGCTTTTCGCCGTTTTTGGCAAATATGTTACAGATCTCGCTTACTATGAAGACGAACATATCGTTGAGGTTGTTGGTCAGTTTGACCCGCAGGCTCATGCCGTCGGCGTTGAAGCCCTCGCCTTCCATCATATCGAAAGTCAGATTTTCATTGTCCTCCAGCATCTTGTGGTATTTTACTATGCTTTCGTCGAGCCTGTCTTTGTACGGCTCGTACCAGTCGCTCATGGCGTCTATGATCATGAGCCCGAGATTGCCGGGGGTGCCGCCGTACCACAGGGATTCCCGGTGGAAGCCTTCGTAGTTCTCTTCTGTTATCGTTGCAAGATACATTCTGCTTATGAGATTCTGCTGCGTCATGATGATCGTCCTTTCGTTACGTCCGGTAAATAACCGGATATGTGATATGTCATTACATATAATATCACGTATTTACATGCAGGTAAATGTGCGCAGGTGGTTGTGAGAAAAGAAAGAAAATTCCCAAAAGACATAACATTCAGCAACTAAAGTATTTAATTGCGCCCCGGATGATTATATAATTGGACGTGTTGATATATCAGGCGTTTTTTGCGCCGCAACTAAGTCATTATATTTTTTATCAGGAGGTGTATTCCATGGAAGGCAATACTTTGAATCGGGAAATACCAAAGGTCTCGTTTGCAAAGAAGGTCGGATACTCCATAGGGGGGGCAACCGATACACTTGCATACGACTTCGTGGCAGCGTTCCTGCTGTTCTTTCTCAGTAACTATACGGGCGTGAGTCCGGCGTGGGCCGGTACCATACTGACGCTGGGCGTTGTATGGAACATGATATCCGACCCTATCGTAGGTAACCTGTCCGACAGGACGAGGACAAAATTCGGTAAGAAGAGGACGTGGCTGCTGATAGCCATAATCCCGCTGTTCGCGACGTATCTGCTGCTGTTCACCAGCTTTGATTTCTCAACGTCGACAGCCAACATCTACTTCCTCGTTATGACGCTGCTGTTCTGGACATCCTACAGCTGCTTCAGCATCCCTTACTACGCTATGGGTGCATCCATGACGGGAGACAACGACGAGAGAACGAAGCTGAGAATGCTGGCTCAGATCGTTCAGTACGTAGGCGTATTCTTCTCGACGGTAGCGCCGCCGATGTTCGTTTCGTTCTTCATGAACGCCGGCTGTTCGGAAGGCGCTGCATGGCACTATACGGCATGGCTGGAAGGCTGCCTGTGCGTAGGCACTCTCATAGTCGTATTCCTTTCCACAAAGGGCGTTGAGATAGACTTTGAAGAAGAGAAGGAAGAGAACAAGACGAGCTTCTTCAGGGATGCCGCCGATGTGCTGAAGATAAAGTCATATCTGCTGGCCACCCTTTCATCGCTGATGTTCAGGATAGGCTACTGCCTGTTCCTCACTACGATGACGTTCTTCATGCTGTACGTTGTGGCTCTTTCCGAGATGCAGATGACGGCATGTACGTCCATCATATCTTTCGGAGGAATCATCGTTATAGCTATACTGATGAAGGTCATAGAGAAGTTCGACAAGTCGAAGGTTTACATCGTTCTCGTGCTGTTCTCGGGAATAATCATGATAATCTTCAACTTCATCGACATCAATTCCATCGGTATGGCGGCTCTGTTCTGCGTATTCTATGTAATAGGATCGTCGGCATACTGGTCCATCAACATCCCGCTCATGTATGACTCCATCGAGGTCGATGAGTTCCAGAGCGGAAAGAGGAGAGAAGGTACGATGATGTCCATCTACCTGTTCTGCCAGAAGGGCGGATATGCAATAGCAGCTTCCGTTATAGGAAACGTGCTGGCAAGCACAGGTTATGACGAGACTCTCGGAGCCAACAACCCTGAAAACGTGCTGAACGCAATCCAGACGATGACATGCGGTGCCGCAGGATTCTTCTTCGTGCTGAGCGCCATAGTCATCATATTCTACCCTCTGAAGAAGGGCGTTTACCAGAAGCTTTACGCTCAGCTGGAAAACAAGCGTGCCGGAAGAGCGTACAATACGGAAGGCTTCGAGCGCGTACTCGGAAAGAAATACAGATAGGTTTAATCGGGTTTTACGGAGGTCAGACTCATGAATGATGTTCTATATATAAATGGCTTCGTATATACTGTCGACGGCGACAGGACAACGGCTGAGGCTGTCGCCATCAAAGACGGTAAGATAACATTCGTCGGCAGCAATGCCGATGCGGAGAAGATAGAGGCGAAGGAGACGGTGGACCTGGGCGGCAAGATGATGCTGCCGGGATTCATAGAAGCTCACGCCCACGTTACATGGGGAGCCATAGACAGCCTGTTCAAGGTAGCTCTGTTCGGAGCTGACACGACGGATTATTATACTGAAAAGATCAGCGAGTTCGTCAAGGCTCATCCGGAGCTGCCGGTATACGAAGGCGTCGGCTGGGAGAATCCGTTCTTCGGAAAGGAAGGCCCGTCGCGAAAGGTGCTGGATGCCATATGCGATGACAGGCCGATGCTCATGTGGTCCCACGACAAACATTCGCTGTGGGTAAATACGTATACGCTGGAAATGTGCGGTGTGACGAAGGAGACTACGGTTCCTCCGGGCAACATCATCGAAAGGGAGCCGGATGGAACGCCTAGCGGGACGCTCAGGGAATTCGCGGCGATGGCTCTCGTGGATCACGCGCAGGCCACGTTCGGCAAGGAGCATTACAAGGAAGCCATAAGCTGGGTACAGAAGGAATTTGCCCAATACGGCGTAACGACCATCATGGATCCGCTGCTGGATCCCGAGGAGGAAGCCATCGGAGCCATAAAGGAGCTCAATGATGAAGGAAAGCTCATCTGCAAGATAAGAGGCGCCTTCAAGAGCTCGGAGACGGATTCCTATAAGCATATCGACGACTTCCCTAGGATCAGGGAAGAAGTGGATTCTCATATGTTCAAGATCGATCAGGTGAAGATATTCGCCGACGGAGTAGTGGAAGGAAAGACGGCTTACCTGAAAGAGCCTTACGAAGGAGAGTCCTATACGGGCGATCCGATCTGGGAACCTGAAGCTCTCAACAAGTTCTGCAAGAAGGTGGATGAGCTGGACTTCAATATACACGTGCATTCCATCGGCGATGCGGCAACGGCAATGACTCTGGACGCTCTGGACGCCATGAGGGAAAACAATCCGGGAAGGGAAAGACGACCTGTCATAACCCATCTGCAGGTAGTGGATCCGGCGGATTATCCGCGACTTGTGGATCACAAGGTGGCTGCCGTGACCAACCCGTACTGGCATTTCAAGTACAGAGGTTTCTTCGAGGATATAGAGCTGCCGTATCTGGGAGAACGGGCAAACCGCGAATATCCGATGAAGAGCATGGCAGATGCCGGCATAATCCTCGGCGGAGCCAGCGACTACAACGTCACTCCCGAACCGGCCCCTCTGCGCGGCATACAGATAGGAGTCACCAGGGTAGGCATCGGTGAGGATCCGAACGATCCGGAGCTGATACTCGCGCCGGAAGAGAGGATGACGGCGGAAGATATGACGGAGATATTCACCATGGGCAACGCCTATGCCCTCGGGATGGAGGACATAACGGGCTCCATCGAAGTGGGCAAGTGCGCCGATCTGGTGATACTGGAAAAGAATATCTTCGAAGTGCCGCCGCAGGACATCCTGGGAGTAAAGGTGGTTCAGACCATATCCGAAGGAAAGGTAATATACGAAGGCTGAAAAGACATATCGTGATAACTGAGGAGCTGACGCATACCGGAAAGGGGCGGACGGCTCCTCTTTTTTGGATGCTGCCGGTATGGTTGCCCGTGCAACATATTTTTCCGCAGGATGGTGTATCATTTATGGCAGTAAAAAGAGGAAAGGAGAGATGATCCATGGAAAAACCGAAGATCTCGATCACGCTGGTAGACAGGAAGGGCGACCACCCCTGCCACAGAGGGCATAAGATAGGTGACAGCTATGACTTCGATACCGAAAGGGGAAAGCTGTGCCCGATGGCGATGCACGTGGCATTCCCGTACATAGATATAATGCGGTACGGAGGCGAGCTGCCCAAAGGAAGCAGCGAGGAGTTCAGGTTCTGCTGCCCCGACGCCGACGTCATCAATATATTCGAGCTGAAGGAGGAGAAAGGAAAGGAATAGGAATAGGAGAGGTGTGCCGGTCCTGCGGAATCTGCCCGCGCCTGCCAGCACCTGCCCGTGCCTGCCCGCAGGATATGTTTGCCGCCCGATGAAATACGTGGTACAATCACATTCTGGAAATATTTTTAGCAGATGAGGAGAGCGACGTATGAGAGACGACGATTATGGGTTCAGGGGAACGGAAGAATATATAATAGACGATGATCTTATGCTGACGATAAACATCGCGATAAAGATGAACAAGCCGCTGCTGGTGAAAGGCGAGCCCGGTACGGGCAAGACGTCGCTGGCGGAAGCGGTGGCGCAGGCGCTGGGCAAAAAACTCATCGTATGGAGCATAAAATCCACCACGAAGGCACAGGACGGCCTGTATCAGTACGATGTAGTACGTCGTCTGTATGACAGTGAACTGGGCAACAAAGGCGTGGACGATGTGAAGCGGTATATAAAGCTGGGCAAGATAGGAGAGGCGTTCACATCGGATGAACAATGCGTATTGCTGATAGACGAAATAGACAAGGCGGATCTGGAATTCCCCAACGACCTTCTGTGGGAGCTGGATCGTATGGAATTCTACATCCCGGAGACAGACGAGACGATCAGAGCCAAGAATCCGCCTATCGTCATAATAACCTCCAACGCGGAAAAGGAGCTGCCGGACGCGTTCCTGCGCCGGTGCGCTTTCCATTTCATAGATTTTCCGGACAGGGAGCTGATGAGGGACATAGTGCTGGCCCATTATCCGGACATAGAGGAAAAGCTGATGGAGCAGGCCATCGAAGCCTTCTTTTACGTGAGGGATTACTTTGAACTGAAGAAAAAGCCGGGCACCAGCGAGCTGCTGGACTGGATCAGCGCGCTTAAGCTCAGCGGTCTGCCTGTAGACGATCTCAGGCGTGATCTTCCGCTGACGGGATTCCTGCTGAAAAAAGATGAGGACAGAGAGGCTGTCAGGGGAAGCGTCGGAGGGCTCAGGTGATGTTTCTCGACTTTCTGATGTTCCTCAGAGCCGGCGGCATGAAAGTGTCCATGAACGAATGGCTTACGCTCATGGAAGGCATGTACATGGGGCTGCACGGACAATCCCTGAGAGGCTTTTTCGTCCTCAGCAGGGCGCTGCTGGTGAAAAAGGAATCGGACATGGACAGGTTCGAGGAGCTGTTCGACCGGTTTTTCAGGGATATAGATTCCGGGGAGCTGGACAGGCGGCTCGGGGAAACAGGGACCAGCCGCGAAGGCATGGTGAAAGCTCTGGAATCGTATATGATACCCGATGCGGACGGGTGCATGGAGGAAAGCGGAGTCTGTGCCGACGGTGCGGTGAGCGGAGACAAAAGGAAGGGAGCCATGGGAGCCGGACCGGGCAGCGGCGCGATGATACAGGGGGCGGGAGGCAAGTCGGTGATCCACGCCCGCGGCGACCGCAGATTCAGGGACTGGCGTACGGACTGTGCCATAGAGTCGAGACAGTTCCAGATGGCGTTCAGGCTCCTGAGAGAGCTGACGCGAAAACTGGACAGCAATGAAGAGGAACTGGACATACGCGGCACCATCGACCATACATGCAGGCGCGGCGGTATACTGGACATACGCATGCAGCCGCCCAGAAGAAACAGGCTCAAGCTGATGGTGCTCATCGACTCGGGCGGATCGATGCGACCTTATGAACAGCTCTGCAGCCTTCTGTTCCAGTCGCTGAACAAGGCCAACACGTTTTCCGATCTGAAGATCTACTATTTTCACAACTGCCCGGAGGGACAGCTGTACGAGGATCCTTCCATAGATATGGATCATACGGTCGATACGGAATGGGTGCTGAGGAATATATCGGGAGAATACAGGGTAATATTCGTAGGAGATGCGGAGATGTCCGTATCGGAGCTGGTCAGCGGAGGGTACAGCATGTACGGTACCGCGGGCGGCGGATCGGCGGACGGTATAACGTGGCTCCGCAGATTCAGGGGAAAGTACGACCATTCGATATGGCTGCACCCGCAGGAAAGGGAAGAAAATGCTGCGTGGATGTCGGAGTCGTTCCTCGAGATCGAAAAGGTGTTCCCGATGTACAGGCTCTCGATAGACGGCCTCAAGGAAGGCATGTACAGGCTGATGAGAGGACGCTGAAAATAGGGTTATCATATATTTTGCAATAAAAGAGCTCTGTAATTATTGGAATTACAGAGCCTAATGGTGTAGATAAAAGGCTAATCTCCTGCTTTGAAGTTGGATTTTGTTTTATGATATTTTCAGTTTCTCTTTAAGCGCTTCCTGAAGCACCAACGAAAAATTCACGTTGTTTTCCTGTGCTGCTTCGTTGAGCCATTCAGGGATCGTCAGTGTCTTTTTAACAGCCTTGTTATTGAATCGCTTTCTGTATTCCATGGTGTCGCAGGGTATATAGTTTGCAAATTCGCCGGCTGAGAGATCAAGATCGCTGATCAATGACGGCTCCGGTATAACTTTTCCATCTGCCTCGTATCCATAAAGGACAAGCGCAAGTACGTCCTCAGCCATCATAAGCGCGTCGGGCATATCATCTCCGCAAGTGTAACATCCTTCAAGATCGGGAAAGTTTACAGAGAATCCGCCGTCTTCTTCGGGTGTAAATATTGCCGGATATGCGTATCTCATATTGTGGCTCCTTTCTATTATACTGAGAGGCGGCAGGAGATTTATTCAACCCCTGCATCCCTCATGATACTCTTTGCTGTGCCTGCTTTCACTTCCGTTTTATGCCTTGGTACCGGGAACTGCTTTCCGGTTATCGGGCTGAACCATATATCATGTCTTGTACCATGGCGAACGAGGTGACAATCAGCTTTCTTTAGTTTTTTTAGCAGTTCACTGGTTTTCATCGTTATCTCCCTTTCATAGCTCAATTATAGCACGTGTAAACACGTGTGTAAATAGTAAAACGTGTGAATACGTGTGTTAAGAGGGTAATAAAGTGACGGCCTGATGATTGACTCTATAAGGGATGATAATCTTGCCGGTGAGGCTGATAGGCCAGGTGAGGAATATGTAAAAGGGCAGATACGACAAATTTACGACATTTC
>CASEFF010000091.1 GCA_949287115.1 uncultured Bacillota bacterium
AAATAAGTCAGGCGTCAGATGTACTGAGCTGCAAGCCGGCGCCAGGCGCGCTGAAAGAAATATGGGAGATCCGCTCATCGGGTCTCCTGTTTTATGTCCGGGATTTCTGCCGCTATGTCCATGATGATCGCTCCGATATATCAAGATGCACCTTGTATTTGTGCGCGGGAATAAATATAATGTTCATAAGAACAGATCCGATGGTAAGGAGAGTATTGAGAATATGGTCAACATAGGAAACAGCTGGGACGATGTCCTGCGGGGAGAATTTGAAAAAGATTATTATCTTAAGCTGAGGGAATTCCTCAAGACGGAGTACGGGACGCGTCAGATATATCCCGACATGTACGATATTTTCAATGCACTTAAATTCACGCCTTACGAGAAGGTGAAGGCGGTGATACTGGGGCAGGATCCGTATCATCAGCCGGGACAGGCGCACGGCCTATGCTTTTCAGTGCAGAAGGGCGTGAAGACTCCGCCGTCCCTCGTCAACATATACAAGGAGCTGAAGAGCGATCTTGACATAGATCCGCCGACTCACGGCAATCTGGAAAGCTGGGCGAAAAACGGAGTGATGCTCCTCAATGCGGTGCTGACCGTAAGGCGCAGCAGTCCCAATTCTCACGCCGGAAAGGGATGGGAAATATTCACCGACAGGGTCATAGAGCTGCTGAATGAAAGAGAGGAGCCGATGGTGTTCATCCTGTGGGGAAAGAACGCCAAGAACAAGGCGGAGCTCATAACCAATGGGCGCCACTGCATACTTAAAGGCGCTCATCCGAGTCCCTATTCGGCAAACAACGGGTTCTTCGGGGGCAGATATTTTTCGCGTGCCAATGAATTCCTGATATCGACGGGTCAGGAGCCGATAGACTGGCGTATCCCGGAATAAGGCCCCGGAACGGCGTGCGGGAAAAAGCAGGCCGATCAGACGAGGGTCAGCAGCAGCTCCGCGACCATGACGGCGGCGCAGGCACCGATGGCTACGGTGAGCAGGCTCCTTTTGCGGAATGATATGATTATGGCGACGAGGAGTCCTGCCGTGGCGGAAACGATGCTTCCCGTGGCGTACAGTATGGCGGGGAACGTCATTGCGGACAGGACGGAATAAGGTATGTAATAGAGAAAGGAATTGAGAAACCTGTTCTCTATTTTTTTGTTCACCAGAAGGAAAGGAACGGCGCGGACGAGATATGTCACACCTGCCATCACTATCAGATAGGGAAGGAATTTCATGAAGTCCATATATGCTACACCTCCCCTTTTTCTACCGGGAACATGACGGCGCCGACAGCGGAGGCCGCTATGGCGCAGATTATTATGGCAAAGCCCGACGATATGCCCGACAGGGCGGGTATGTAGTAGAGAGCCGTGCTCATTGCCACGGCGATGACGACGACAGCCAGTACGCGGCGATCTTCCTTTGCCTTCGGTACGACGACGGCTATGAACATTCCGTACAGCGCGACTCCCAGGGCGTTGGTAATCATGAGGGGCATTATGCTGCCCAGGATTGCGCCGCACAGCGTGCCTGCCGACCATCCGATGATGGGCAGGACTGCAAGGCCTGCGAAATATCCTCTGCTGATGCTGCCGTCTCCGTCTATGGCCACGGCGAATATTTCATCGGTTATGGCAAAGCCGAGTACGGCGCGCCATATTCCGCTGAATCTGCTGTCGGTCTTCTGTGAAAGGGATATGCCCATGAGAGCGTATCTGGAGTTGATGACAAGCTGCGTCACAGCCATCTCGAGATATGTGCCCATACCTGCAATAACAGTGACGCCGGCAAACTGCCCGGCTGACGTCAGATTGGTAAGGGAAATGAGCAGGGCTTCGGCCCACGTAAGGCCGCACTGTACGGCCATCAGGCCGAAAGCTATGGATACGGAAAAATATCCGAGAGCTATCGGTATGCTGTTTTTCAAACCTCTGGTGAAATCCATGATATTCCTTTCTGTCTGAGTGCGCTGTGCGAGTATATGCCATATCGCGTCTTTGGGTGCGTCTACAGAGCTTCCGTTTTCAGCATATCTATGGCAGGAGATACGTGGTAGAAGTCTCTGAGAGCGACGTACTGCTCCTGCGCTTTTGCCATGGCGGCTTCGTCGGATTTTTCCGTCATCACGGCCTTTATCATTATGTTCTTTGACGTGTGCTCAAGGGATGTGAATTCCATCATGTTCACATCGTATCCGGCGGCTTCCAGCTTGAGCCCTCTGAGTCCGTCGGTCAGCAGCTCGGTGAACTTGTCCTTTATTATGCCGTGCTTGAGCATGGGCTCGTTGATATCGCTTCTGATCTGCGAAAACAGCTCGTGCTGACAGCATGGGACGGACAGGATGACTCTGCTGTGCCACCTCACGGCGTTGATGAGAGCAAAATCGGTGGCCGTATCACAGGCGTGGAGCGTCACGACCATATCGGCGCCGTCGCTTTCGTAGTCGGCGATGTCACCTGTCAGGAACATGAGATGGTCGTAGCCGAGACGGCCTGCGACATCGTTGCAGAAGGCTATGACGTCTTCCTTGAGATCGAGGCCGATGATATCCACGTCGCGTCCTCTTATGAGTCTGAGGTAATGGTAGAGGGCGAAGGTGAGGTAGCTCTTGCCGCAGCCGAAGTCTATGATGCGCAGCGTCCCCGTATCCGGCAGATGCTCGAAGCAGTTGTCGGCTATCTCGAGGAACCTGTTTATCTGTCTGAATTTTGAATAGTGTTTTTTATATACTCTGCCGTCGGGAGCCATGACTCCCAGCTCCATGAGAAAATCGCAGGGCGTCCCGTCCGGTATGATGTAATGCTTTCTCTTGTCGTGTGAGAGCCCGGCTGATTTGCGGGCAGCTTTGCGGCGAGTTATGCGCGGCCTGTCCACCTTTGATGCCAGTATCTGTATATCTTCCGTTTCCGTCAGTATGTTGGCCTGTTTGAAGTTGTCGCCCATCTCGGACGTTATGAAGTCGACGGCTTCATAGTACGGTATGTTCCTGTGAGTGACTTTTTTCTCAAAATGGAATTCGGCCTGAAACATCAGCTCGCCTTTGATATCGACGGGCCTTACGGTCACTTTGCCGTACTGTATGGATTTCCTGCGCCTGCCTGACAGTATTATCTTTACGAGCCCTTCGCCTTCCATGGCGGAGCAGAGGGCCTGTATTATCTTCTCCATATCATATACCTCCAGCCTCCACGTGCATTTCTATTGAGCATTTTATAATATACGGGATAAATTCTCAATAGAATTAAGCGTTTTGCCGGTTTGCATATAAATTCTCGATAAAAGTCCGGGGAGGGGACTGAAAGGGGACAGCGGGATGAGATCGATGGGATTTTTTTGACATGGAAGGGTAATTGATTTACAATATAGTACTGTGTCAGATAACGGAAAACAAGAGGTGAATGATAACAGATGGCAGATAAGCAGAAGATAATAAATATAGCGGTCATAGCGCACGTAGATGCGGGAAAATCGACGCTGGTGGATGCGTTCCTAAATCAGAGCGGAGTGTTCAGGGACAACGAGCAGGTTGTGGACTGCGTCATGGACAGCGATGACATAGAGCGTGAGAGGGGCATAACCATATACTCCAAGAACTGTTCGGTCATGCACGGAGATGTGAAGATAAACATCGTCGATACGCCGGGACATGCGGACTTTTCGTCCGAGGTGGAGCGTATAATCAAGACCGTGGACACGGTGATACTGCTGGTGGATTCCAGCGAGGGGCCTATGCCGCAGACGAGGTTCGTGCTGAAGAAATCCCTTGAGCAGGGCATAAACCCGATACTGCTGATAAACAAGATAGACAAGAGAGATGCCCGCATAGACGAAGTGGTGGACGAGGTATATGAGCTGTTCATGGATCTTGAAGCCAACGATGAACAGCTGGATTTCCCCATACTTTACGGCATAGCCAGACAGGGCATAGTGGTATACGATCCGGAAGATATAAAGGACATAAAGGTGGAAAACAACGACGTGAAGATAAAGAAGTCGGCAAAGGGAATGAACGGACTTGATATCACGCCGCTTTTCGATACGATAATAAACCATGTGTATCCTTATCCGGATCGCAATGACGAGCCGCTGCAGCTGCAGATATCGGCTCTGGCGTATGACGACTATATAGGAAGGCTGGGTATAGGCAGAGTCACCGGCGGTATTGTAAAGGCGGGCAGTACTGTGGCTGTCGCGAAGGGCGACGGCACCATAGAGCAGAGGAAGATAAATCAGGTGTTCGTGTACAGAGGTCTCAAGAGGATGGCCGTGGAGCAGGCGGAGTCGGGAGACATCGTGGTCGTATCCGGCATAGCCGACATATCCATAGGTGAGACCATATGCGATGCGGACGACCCGAGACCCCTTGAGATGATACAGATAGAGGAGCCGACACTTTCCATGTATTTCATGGTAAACAAATCGCCATTTGCAGGAAAGGTCGGAAAGTTCGTAACGTCCCGACATATAAGGGAAAGGCTCAACAGGGAGCTGGAGGTCAACGTCGGCCTCAAGGTGGAGGAAACGGATTCCACCGACAGCTTCAAGGTGTCGGGAAGGGGCGAGCTGCATCTTTCCATACTGATAGAGAACATGAGGCGTGAAGGGTATGAGCTTGCCGTATCAAAACCCGAGGTAATAATGAGGCGTGATGAAAGCGGAAAGGTCATGGAGCCCGTCGAGGAAGTGGTGCTCTCGGTGCCCGATGAATATTCGGGGTCCGTCATTTCCAAGCTCAACCTGAGAAAGGGCATGATGCAGGAGATGAAGAGCGAGAACGGGTTCACGAGACTTGAATACCTCGTGCCTACGAGAGGGCTTTTAGGCTACAGGAGCGAGTTCATAAACGATACGAGAGGCGAAGGCACCATGGTGAGGCGGTTCGCGAAGTTCGACTATTACATGGGCGACATACCGGGGCGCGTAAACGGGGTCGCTATCGCTCAGGAAGAGGGGATAGCCACGCCGTATGCGATATTCAACATCAGCGAGAGGGTGCAGATGTTCATAGAGCCGGGCACCCACGTGTACGAAGGCATGATAATAGGGATGAACGCCAGAAGCGATGATATGGTGGTGAATCCGTGCAAGGTGAAGAAGGCCAGCAACATGAGAGCCGCAGGAAGCGACGACAACATAAAGCTGGCGCCGGCGAAGATATTCACGCTGGAGGAGGCGCTGGAGTTCATAGATGATGACGAGCTGGTGGAGATAGTGCCGGATGATATAAGACTGAGGAAGAAGTATCTCAAAGAACTGGAAAGAAGACGTCTGGGGAAAAAGGTTAAGACGGAGGACCGGTAGATGGAAGATATTACGAGAGTCGAAAGGATCCTTGAAAAGATCGTCGAATCGGGAAAACTGTGGGATATCGGAATGACGCTCCTGAGCCTGGCGATAACGGTCGTGGCGGGGCTGATCATCATAAAGATCGTGCTCACACTGACGAGAAAGGCTCTCGGCAGGAGCAGACTGGATGCCGTGCTGTACAAGTTCGTGATAAACGCCGTCAAGACGGTTGGCGTCATAGTGCTGATAACCATGTGCCTGGGCATACTGGGCGTGCAGATGAGCACCATAATAGCCGTGGTCGGTGCGGCAGGCGCTGCGGTGGCTCTGGCTCTGAAGGACAGCCTTGCCAACATAGCCGGCGGAATAATGATAATAATAACGCAGCCTTTCAGCCGTGACGATTACATAGACGTCAACGATGTGTCGGGCAAGGTGAAGGACATAGACCTGTTTCTGACGACGCTCTGTACCTACGACAACAAGACCATCACCATCCCCAACGGAGTGATAAACACGTCCATACTGGTGAATCACAGCAAGGAAGGAATACGCAGGGTCGACTGTCAGTTCTGTATAGGCTACGACAGCGATATAGCGCTGGCAAAGGAACTGATGCACGGTATATGCGAGAAGAGCCCGATGATACTTGCGGAGCCCGAGCCCAATATAGGCATATCGGCTCAGGGTGAAAGCGCAATAACGATGAACATGTTCGCCTGGTGTGCCACCGACGATTACTGGACGGTGAAGGACTATATGGAAGATGAAGTAAAGCGTCTGTTCGATGAAAACGATATAAGGACGCCGTCTCAGTGGGTCAATGTTCGCATAGACGACAGGCGCGGACGCGATGAGCACCATGACGATGAAAAAATGTGATTGCAAAAATGTTGTCACAAAAACATTTTTCCGGCGATATATATGATAAAATAAATCTGTTGACTTTAAACGATACAGTTATTTATGCGTCGTATATATGGGGATATCGGGGATATCTGTGATGGTGGGAAAATGATGAAATATCTCGGGACTGTCATAGACAGCGGAATACTTGACGGGATCGGCAGGTCGGAATATCTGCGCGCTTTTGAAGAACTCAATGTCATAGGACAGAACATGAGGGAAAACGAAGTCATATTCGGAGAAGGCGATGAAATAAACAAGATCTGCATAATAGACAGGGGCAGCGTGAGGAGCGAAAAGGCGTACCCCAACGGCGAGCTCCATATAATGCAGATATATGAAGAAGGCTCCATGTTCGCCATAGATGCGGCGGTCTCGAAGAAGAAGACATCGCCTGTGGATTATGTATGCAACGAAGACTGTACGATAGTGTTCATCGCCCTCGGCAACATAGCGAATTCGGGATTCAGCAGGCAGATATATGAGATCCTGATGCAGCAGCTTGCCAGCGATAACATCAAGAAGATGCATAAGATAGAGATCCTGGCTGAAAAGGGGCTGCGAAAGAGGATAATGATGTATCTGGAGATCCTGAGGAGCAAGGCGGGATCCGATACGGTCAGCGTCAGGATGAGCAGGGAGCAGCTGGCCCAGTATCTCTGCGTCAACAGGAGCGCCCTGTCCAACGAGCTCAATAAGATGAAGCGGGAAGGGATCATAGATTTCGAAAAGGATCAGTTCAGGATCCTTTAAATTCTTAAATTTCGTAAATTTCCACAAAAATAGTATTTTATAGTAGAAAAAAAACACAAAAAGTGATAAAATTACTTGATAGTCACTCTGATTTCCGTGCGAAAACCCCGTTGAACAGACGGGGGTGTTCGGGAATATGAAGGAGCGACATCAAAGCATCACCGATAAGAAAGGAGACTCGGAATATGAAGCAAGGCAGAAAATTCAAGCGAGTACTGGTAGCCAACAGAGGCGAGATAGCCATCAGAATATTCAGAGCCTGCAAGGAATTAGGAATAAGAAGCGTAGCTATCTATTCGGAAGAGGATAAGAACACGCTGTTCAGGACAAAGGCGGACGAGGCGTATCAGGTGGGAAGAGGAAAATCCCCTGTCGATGCGTATCTGGCGATAGATGAGATAATCGAACTCGCCAAGGCGAAGGGCGTTGACGCCATACATCCGGGATACGGATTCCTGGCGGAGAACGTGGAGTTCGCGAAGGCATGTGAAGAGGAAGGCATCGTATTCATAGGTCCTGACTACAAGATGATGGACAACCTGGGCGACAAGGTAAAATCCAAGAGAGTTGCCAACAAGGTGGGAGCACCTACCATACCGGGAATAACGGAGACCATACCGTCGGAGGAAGTGGCTCTTCAGTTCGCGGAAGAGTGCGGGTATCCCGTTATGCTGAAAGCGGCGGCCGGCGGCGGCGGCAGAGGCATGAGGATAGTAAGAAGCAGAGAAGAGATGCCTGACCAGTTCAGGAGCGCCAAGAGCGAAGCAAAGAAGGCTTTCGGCATCGACGATATTTTCATCGAGAAATACCTCGAAAGACCTAAGCATATAGAGGTACAGATACTGGGAGACAGCTACGGCAACGTCGTTCATCTGTATGAGCGTGACTGCTCCATCCAGAGAAGACACCAGAAGGTCGTGGAGTTCACGCCGGCTCTTTCCATAACCGAGGAACAGAGACAGAAAATATGCTCCGACGCGCTGAAGATAGCCAAGGCCGTAAACTACAGGAGTGCCGGTACGGTGGAATTCCTCGTGGATCACGACGGCAACCACTATTTCATCGAGATGAACCCGAGGATACAGGTAGAGCATACCGTGACCGAAATGACTACGGGTATAGACATCGTTCAGTCGCAGATACTGATAGCCGAAGGGTACAGTCTCGATTCGGACGAGATAAACATAAAGAGTCAGGATGACATAAAGCCGAGAGGATATTCCATACAGTGCAGACTTACTACGGAAGACCCGATAAACGGCTTTGCGCCTGATACGGGTGTGATAACAAAATACACCAGTGCCGGCGGATACGGCATAAGGCTGGACGCAGGCAACGCATACGTGAACGCCAACATCTCGCCTTATTACGACAGCCTGCTGGTAAAGGTGACGTCGTGGGCAAGGAGCTTCAAGGACGCTACGAACAAGGCGAAGAGAGCGCTCAAGGAGATGAAGGTCACGGGAGTAAAGACGAACAGAACTTTCCTCCTCAACGTGCTCAATCACCCTACTTTCAGAGCCGGACAGTGCGATACGGGCTTCATAGCTGACAATCCGGAGCTTCTCAACATCATGGTAAGGGAAGACAAGGAGCTGAAGGTGCTCACGTTCCTTGGAGAGAAATACGTAAACGGCAACAGAGGAAACAAGCCGCAGTTTGACGTACCTGTATTCCCTAGACTGAAGCAGGAAGAGATAGACAAGCTGAGCGGCACGAAGCAGATCCTCGACGAAAAGGGACCGGAAGGCGTCGTAAACTGGATAAAGGATCAGAAGAAGCTGCTGATAACCGATACGACCATGAGAGACGCGCAGCAGTCGCTGATGGCGACGAGAGTGAGGACGGTCGACATGGAAAAGATCGCTCCTGCTGTCGCTCTCTACGGAAAGGATCTCTTCTCACTGGAAATGTGGGGAGGAGCCACCTTCGACACGGCATACAGGTTCCTTAAGGAATCTCCGTGGGAAAGACTTGAGACACTCAGGAAGAAGATACCGAACATCATGTTCCAGATGCTGATCAGAGGCGCCAACGGAGTGGGATACAAGAACTATCCCGACAACGTCATCAGAAGGTTCGTCAAGGAATCGGCAGCATCGGGCATAGATGTGTTCAGGATATTCGACTCCCTCAACTGGATACAGGGCATGGAAGTAGCTCTCGATGAGACCCTCAATCAGGGCAAGATAGCCGAGGCGTGCATCTGCTACACGGGAGATATCCTGGACGAGAGCAGGACGAAGTACAATCTCGACTACTATGTAAGGATGGCAAAGGAACTGGAAAGAAGGGGTTCGCACATCCTGGGAATCAAGGACATGTCGGGACTTCTCAAGCCGATGGCTGCGAGAAAGCTGATAGAAGCCCTGAAGAACGAGATATCCATACCTATCCATCTGCATACTCACGATACGAGCGGCAACGGAGTCGCATCCCTCATGATGGCTGCAACGGCAGGCGTCGACATAGTGGACGCGGCATTCAACAGCATGTCGGGACTTACGAGTCAGCCGGCGCTCAACTCCATCGTAGCAGCTATGGACAGTACCGCAAGAGATACGGGCATAGATCCTGACGGCATACAGGATATATCGGATTACTGGGCAGCTGTAAGACCTGTTTACAAGGAGTTCGAATCCGATATGATGACGGGATCCGCCGAGATATACAAGTACGAGATGCCGGGAGGACAGTACTCAAATCTCAAGTCTCAGGTGGAGAGCTTCGGCCTGGGACACAAGTTCAACGACGTAAAGGAAATGTACAAGGCCGTAAACGAGATGCTGGGCGATATAGTAAAGGTAACGCCTTCATCCAAGGCGGTGGGCGACATGGCCATCTTCATGGTGCAGAACGATCTGACGCCTGAGAACATATACGAAAAGGCCAAGGACATAGATTTCCCTGACTCCATCGTCTCATACTTCGAAGGAATGATGGGACAGCCTGAAGGCGGTTTCCCTGAGGAACTGCAGAAGCTGGTGCTCCACGGCAAGGAGCCGATCACGTGCAGACCGGGAGAGCTGCTGCCTGACGAGGACTTCGATGCGATAAAGAAGATGCTCAGAGAGGAGAAGGGACTCGAAGGTACGGAGAAAGAGGCTCTCAGCTATGCTCTGTATCCTAAGGTATTCGAGGACTATCTCAAGAGCCTCGAAAAGGACGGCAACTTCAGACTCATGGGCAGTGATATATTCTTCCACGGACTTGCCGAAGGCGAGACGTGCGAGGTTAAGATAGCCGAAGGTAAGGAGCTGGTAGTGAGACTGTCCAACGCCAGAGACGTCGACGAGGAAGGCTTCAGGAACGTGGTATTCGAAGTCAACGGCAATAGGAGCGCGGTCAAGATCAAGGACGAGGCGGCCAACATCGCAGCTACGGCATCGCAGATTGTATACGCCGACGCCGAAGATCCTACGGAGATAGGCGCTAACATCCCGGGCAACATAGTCAAGGTGCTGGTGAAGGAGGGCGACGAAGTCGATGAAAAGCAGCCGATAGCTGTCATAGAGGCGATGAAGATGGAGACCAACATACTGGCTCCGCAGAAAGGAACGGTAGACAAGATCTACATCAGCGAAGGACAGCAGGTAAAGGCCGGCGAGCTGATAGCCAAGCTGAAATAAGCGGCGCTTACAGGAGCGTATCATAAAAAATGAGCGTATATGCCCCGTTTTCCGTTATACCCGATAAGGTGCGGAGAGCGGGGCATTTCCATGTCCTGATATTATTGCTTTTTAACAGGGTGCGTGTTAGAATGAACACGTGAATGTAAAGGGGTATAGAGAAAGATATGGAAAACGGAGGTAAACATGAGGGGAAACGACTGGAATGATCTGGGCAATGATCTCAGCAGGATAATAGAAGATGCTGTACATGGAGGAAATTTCGGTCGCCTCAATGAGACAATAGATAACACGGTGAAAAGAGCGTTCCGGAGCATCACGGGCGAGGAATTTCGTGCCGGTGACGGTTGGGATTTTGATCTGAGCGGAAATGCCGGGCGGGATGGACGGAATCAGGCGTCGCAGACCGCACAGGCGGCAGGTACTGAACAGACGGCGGGAAACGTTGTTCCGACCAACAGAATGCTGTTTGCCGGAGGAGGCAAACGCAAAGGCGGCTCATGGGGTATGGTGGCAGGAGGTTGTGTGGCTATCGTTTTGGGGTTCATATTTCTGATGATATTCCTGGCGGGCTCTGCCATAGGTCTGGCATCGCTGGGGATCGGGTTTTTCATCGCCGCCCTGCCGCTGATGATCGGAGGAGCTGTGTTGACGGTGCTGGGAGCTGGCGGACTGAAGCTTTCAAAGAAATTTGAACAGCATATAAGGAGCCTTGATGGAGAGGAGTATGCCGATATAAGAAAGCTTTCGCTTTACTGCCACAGATCCGAGGCTGCTGTATTGAAAGAGATACGGAAGATGCTAAAAAAAGGGTGGTTCGTTCAGGGTCATCTTGACAGGAATGGAAAATGCCTGATGGTAACCAACGATGCCTATGAACAGTATCTCGAAGCCGTAAGAAACGCTAAGCTGCGCGAAGAGGAAACTCAAAGGAAAAAGGAAGAGGAGACGAAGCGTAACGGCGGTCTGACGGAAGAAGTAAGAGCTGTTCTTAAAAAGGGCAATGAATATATCGAGAGCATAAGAAAAAGCAATGATGCCATCCCGGGAGAAAGGATATCGGAAAAGATATACAGGATGGAACTGCTGGTAAAGCGTATATTCCAGCAGACGGAAGCTCATCCGGAAAACGCGGAAGACCTTGACAGGCTGATGGAATACTATCTGCCGATGACCATAAAACTTCTTAAAGCATACGAAGAGCTGGACGGACAGCCTGTACAGGGAGAGAATATAGTTAGTTCAAAGAAAGAAATAGAGGATACTCTGGACACGTTGAACGTGGCATATGCGAGGATGCTTGATAACCTGTTCCAGGATACCGCATGGGATGTTTCGTCGGACATATCGGTACTCCAGACGCTGCTGGCGCAGGAAGGACTTACGGACGACGGATTCGCAAGGAATAAAAATCAATGAGAATGGAGAATGATATGGAAAACAACGGAAACACCACGCCTACGCTGACACTTGATCCCTTCAAGGAGGTCGGAAAGCAGGATATCATTACGCAGCAGGCGGCAGAACCGGAACCGATGGACGACAGTATACTCACTCCGGAAGAGCAGAAGATGATCGATGATTTTGCGGAGCAGATAGATCTGAACAACTCCACTGTAATATTGCAGTACGGAGCCGGCACACAGAAAAAAATGGCGGATTTTTCGGAGACGGCTCTGGATAAGGTCAGATCAAAAGATCTGGGAGAAGTGGGAGATCTCTTATCAAATGTGGTGACGGAGCTGAAAGGCTTTGATGCGGAAGAAGAGAAGGGATTGTTCGGCTTTTTTAAAAAGGGAAAGAATAAGATAGAGGCGCTCAAGACACGCTATGCGAAAGTTGAGACGAACATAGAGAACATATGTAAAGTACTTGAAGGTCATCAGGTGCAGCTCCTGAAAGACATAGCTGTAATGGATAAGATGTACGACGCCAACCTGACTTATTTTAAAGAACTGACCATGTATATACTGGCGGGGAAGAAAAAACTGGCAGCAACAAGAGACGGAGAACTGGCGCAGCTTTTACAGAAGGCGAAGGTCAGCGGACTGCCCGAAGATGTCCAGGCGGCAAAGGATCTGGAGTCAAGATGCGGCAGGTTTGAAAAGAAACTTCATGATCTTGAGCTGACGAGGACGATATCCATACAGACGGCGCCGCAGATAAGGATGGTACAGGGCAACAACACTCTTATGGTGGAAAAGATACAGTCGACTCTCGTCAATACGATACCGCTCTGGAAGAGTCAGATGGTTCTGGCGCTGGGTGTCGCCCATTCGCAGGAGGCCGTGAAGGCACAGCGCGAAGTCACGGACATGACAAACCAGCTGCTCAGAAAAAACGCCGAAACATTGAAGATGGCAACGGTGGATACGGCGAAGGAGACAGAGCGCGGCATAGTGGATATAGAGACGCTGCAGCATACGAATCAGACGCTCATATCCACTCTTGACGAAGTTATGAACATACAGCAGGAGGGCAGACGTAAGAGAGCTGAGGCGGAGGCCGAACTCAGGAAGATGGAGAATGAATTGAAGAGCAAACTGCTGGAAGTAGTCGAGAACAGATAGGTAACGGAAAAAACTTCCGTAACTGTTTAAATATTAGAAGAAAGGTAAGATAAACTAAAAAATTGATCCAAACGGAAATAGAAGACATTAAATGAGGAGGCTCATTTGATTTTGCTGTTTCCGTTTTTTATTGCAGTGTACGCGTTAATGATATTTCATAATCCGTTAACAATTCGTTAATAAATATGTGACAGATTATAACTTAGATTGCGAGGAGATAGATATGAGCGAATACTCGATCATGATAGTGGAAGACAACGAGGAGATACGCGAGGGTATACGGATACTGTTCAGGGGAGAGGATTATGATATCGTTGAGGCTGCCGACGGCGAGGAGGGGCTGCGGCTTTTTTCCGATGACATCGATCTTGTCATACTGGATATTATGATGCCCGGCATCAGCGGCCTGAAGGTGTGCGAGGAGATAAGGAAGGTGTCGAACGTACCGGTGCTGTTTCTCACGGCGAAGGCTCAGGAATCCGATAAACTCATCGGTTTCATGGCCGGCGGAGA
>CASEFF010000092.1 GCA_949287115.1 uncultured Bacillota bacterium
GGCCTCTACATGGGCAGCACGAAGGGTACCGTAGATAAAGAATACTACGACATGATACTGGGAGAGCTGAAAGCTCTGCCTGACAAGGTCGAGGAACTGCTCAAGAGCGAAAAGAGCATCGCGGCTCTGGCGAAGAAGTACCACAGGAGAGAGCAGGTGTTCTTCATCGGAAGAGGTCTTGATTCGGGAGTTTCCTATGAAGGCTCCCTCAAGCTGAAGGAGATATCGTATATCAATTCATTCGCCATTGCCGCCGGCGAGCTGAAGCACGGCACCATCGCGCTGATGGAGGAGGAGACCCTCGTGTTTGCACTGGCGACGCAGGATTTCCTCTATGAAAAGATGGTCTCCAACGTGGAAGAGATAAAGGCCAGAGGCGCTCACGTCATAGGCGTGGCCAAGGCCGGAAAGACGGAGATAGAGAAGGTGGCGGACGAAGTCATCTATATACCTTACTGTGCAGACGAAGTTTCTCCTGTGCTGGCGGTCATACCGCTGCAGATATTCGCCTACTATGTGGCGAAGGAGCGCGGCTGCAACATAGACAAGCCTAAGAATCTGGCGAAATCGGTAACGGTGGAATAGAATGAGCAGATACGATATAAGGGATATAACGCTGGCCCCGTCGGGCCACAGGAAAATAGAGTGGGTAAAGAACAATATGCCGCTGCTGACGGCCTTTGAGGAGGAGTTCAGGCGCACGCGGCCCTTTGAGGGCGTTAAGATAAGCCTTTCCGTGCATCTCGAGGCGAAGACGGCATATCTTTGCCTGGTGCTGGCGGCAGGCGGCGCGCAGATGTCAGTCACCGGGAGCAACAGCCTTTCCACGCAGGATGACGTGGCGGCGGCGCTGGCCGATGACGGCCTCAGCGTGTTTGCATATCACGGGGCCACCGACGAGGAATACATGCGACATATCGAGATGTGCCTTGAACACGGCCCCACTATCATCATCGACGACGGCGGTGATCTGGGGGGCATGCTCCACGAGAAGCGGCCGGATCTGATGAGTGAAGTCATGGGAGGCTGTGAGGAGACGACGACCGGTGTAATAAGGCTCAAGGCCATGGAGAGGGAAGGCATATTGAGATTCCCGATGGTCGCCGTCAACGATGCAAAATGCAAACACCTCTTCGACAACAGATACGGTACGGGTCAGTCCGTGTGGGACAGCATCATGAGGAATACGAACCTCATCGTTGCATCCAAGACCGTGGTAGTGGTCGGCTACGGATGGTGCAGCAGGGGCATAGCCATGAGGGCTGCCGCTCTCGGGGCGCGCGTCATCGTGACGGAGATAGATCCTGTAAAGGCCATGGAAGCGAAGATGGACGGATACGATGTGATGAGGATGGAGACGGCAGCTCCGCTCGGAGACATGTTCATATCGGCCACCGGATGCTGCCATACCATAACGGTGGACCACATGATGAAGATGAAGGACAGGGTCATACTCGCCAACGCCGGTCATTTCAACGTGGAGATCGATATGGCAGGCCTTGAGGAGGCCGCCGTGTCAAAGCACGAGACCAGAAACAACATTATGGGATACGTGCTTCCGAACGGACGCACGGTAAACGTCATAGGCGAAGGCAAGCTGGTGAACATAGCCGCCGCAGACGGTCATCCGGCCGAGATAATGGATCTCAGCTTCGCCGTGCAGATAATGTCGGCGCTGTATATAAAGGACAATCACAAAGCTCTTGAAAACAAAGTCATCGACGTTTCATCGGAGATAGACGATGTGATAGCGCGCAAGCGACTCGCCGCATGGGACATAGAGATAGACAGCCTGACGGATGAGCAGAGGGCGTATCTTGACAGCTGGCAGGTGTAGTATTAGTAGTATTATAGGAAGATAATCGACGACAAAGGGCTGGCGCATCAACATTTAAACCGTGTTGATGCGCCAGCCCTGTTTTTTATTATATGTCTGATGAACTTTTATACTTAATCAGTTTAAAATCGGCTGTGTGAGTATAAGCGCATGTTTTATGTAAATCATCGTCAGGCGTGAAGCCACGATATTTCATGTATTTGCGAGCGCATATCGGTAAAATTGACGATATCAGCTCTTTTCTGCTGAAAATGCACGATCGCATCTCAGATTTTTTATA
>CASEFF010000093.1 GCA_949287115.1 uncultured Bacillota bacterium
ATCGCCCTGATCGGCGGTTATCTTGAGGCCTTTTCCGGATATGCTGCTGCATGTCACGTCGCCGTAGTCGATCTCCAGCGCAGCGGAGTCAAATCCCACGTTGTCCATTTCCACATCGCCCATGTCGCTGTATATGGAGATGTTCTTCGCCGACACGTCGCTGATTTTTATATCGCCGTAATCGGAAGAAATAGTGATGTCATCCAGCGTTTTCCCCTGCGGTATGCACACGGTGAGCTGCGGCGTGGAGTCCCCGGAACCGAGGTTTATCAGTACGCCGCTGTCGACGTTATCGGCATCCACCGTGAGGGTTCCGCCCTTAACTTCAAATGTCGGCGCGGTCTCCCTTTCGTCGTATTTGAGTCTTGTGTCGGCGTAGCTGCCTCTTGCGATGAAGATGTCCATATCGCCCCTGATGTTTACGGAGTCGAAGGACACGTTTTCGCCGCCTGCGGTTTCGGCCAGATCAAGCCCTGTCATTTCAGGCGCGCCTGCGCGTATCCAGCTGTAGCGGCCGCTCAGCTTTTCCATTCCCGAAGCGCCGCCCGTAAAGTAGCCGACGGTCGCGGCGACGAGCCCCAGACACGTGACGGCTGCGCATATGATGAAAAATCGTTTGATACCCCTGTTCATTCAGATCGCCTCCCTCTGCTGTTTCTTTCTCTTTCCTGCATTGAGAATGTTCTTTACGTGTTTTCTGTCGTTTCTCTTTCGCGCCCACTCGACCATGCATCTGCTGAGTGCTTTTACGCCCATTATCAGCAGCATTCCCATCGCCGCCGTGAATCCCGAAGCGGCAAGTCCCGTACCTATGAGAAGCGTTGCGGCCGCGGCAGATACAGGCACGGCCATGACGCCTACCACTATGCATGCCAGAGCGGCGAGAGCGCATCCCAGCAGGCCGGCGAAGAGGCCGACTATGCAGCCGCCAAGGGCCACGAATACGGCTATTACCAGAGCTGCCAACGCTGCGGCCAGCGGTATGGAAACGGGCGCAGAGCATATGGCGAGCACCACGCACCATGCCGCCGAAAGGCCTTTCTTCACGGCCGGTTTATCCTCTTCGTCGAAGAGCCTTACGGCGTACTCGGCCTTTATCTGCGAAGCCACGTGCTTCGGGCTGCCGAGCTGCTCCAGCACGGCCTGTTCGTTTTCCGCGCCTGCTTCGTCAAAGTATTCCTCGTAATATTCCACAGCGGCGTCTATCTCCTCCTGAGGCAGTTTGGAGAGCTCCGCTTTCAGTTTCTGTATGAATTCGCTCCTGTTCATCTATTTCACATCCTTTCCTTCTTGCTCCGTTCCCAGAAATACGTCGATGGCGCTTTTGTAGTCTATCCACTGCGCCCTGTATTCCGCGAGCTTTTCCAGACCTTCTTCCGTGATGGAATAGTATCTTCTGTTCCTGCCCTGATATGGCATGTCGTATGTCCTGCACAGGTTTTCCTTCTGCAGCCTGCGCAGCACGGGATAAAGGGTGGATTCCGAAACGGATATGGCCTGCTTCATCGCCTGAGTGATCTCATATCCGTAAGTATCGCCGTCGGCCAGTATGGCCAGCGCACATGCATCCAGCAATCCCGATTCGATCTTAAAACCCATACCGTCCTCCTGTTCTCTATGTATATGATTTATTGCGCAATACTGTTCTTCGTTTAATACTATACAACGTATAATATTGTTTGTCAACGACCAAAAACAAAAAATAAAAAACCCGGGGATCAAGTCGCCCCGGGGTCGTTGCATATGAATACCGCAGCATCATATCACAGTATCATATCATCATATTCCTGCTCTATACGATTTCTATACGATCAGCGTCCGTATCCTGTCCTTCGTCCTTTCCTCGCCCAGTATCTGCTGGATCTCCCAGACGTCAGGCGACTGGCTCCTGCCCATGACGGCGATCCTTATCACCGTGCTGACGTGGCCGACGTGGCCTTTGTATTGATCCGGATTCTTTTTGTAGTCCTTCGGCTTTGCTGCATACCCCATGTCCGAAGCGATGGCGCGTATCTTGTCGAACCATGCGCTCTGATCGTCGCTGTGGTCGTAGGTATCGAGATACCTTGTGAGTATCTCCGCTGCATCCTCGTCGCTGACTTCTTCAGGGATGGTGTCCTCTATCACGAAGTGATCGTCGAAGAAGTAGCTGATGAAGTCGAACATCTGGCTGGCGCAGATGAAGTCCTTTCGCGGCTTGTTGCCCGTCCTG
>CASEFF010000094.1 GCA_949287115.1 uncultured Bacillota bacterium
AGGAAAGCATCGTCATCATCCTCAACACACCGGCTCACAACCCTACGGGATATTCGCTGACGCAGGATGACTGGGACGACGTGACCGATGTGCTGACTGAAGCGGCCGGGACGGGGAAAGCGATAGCGCTCGTCGTGGATGCCGCATATATAGATTTTGCCGGAGACGAGGAAAAGTGCAGGGAGTTTCTTCCGAAGCTGGAGACCATGCCGGAAAACGTGCTGCCGATGGTGGCGTACAGCCTTTCGAAGACTTTCACCCTTTACGGCACGAGGTGCGGAGCTCTTATATGCATGGCAAAGGCGAAGAGCATAGCCGATGAGTTCAAACGCGTCTGCGAGTATTCGTCCAGAGGCTCGTGGTCCAACAGCGCGAAAGCGGCACAGGTGATGCTTTCTAAGATATACGGCGATGAGCAGCTCCTGAAGAGGATAGGCGAAGAGCGGGCAGGATACAGGGATATGCTTCTTGCGAGGGGAAAAGCCTTCGAGGAGGAGGCGGAAAAGACGGGCCTTGAGATCGTGCCTTTCGATGCGGGCTTTTTCGCATCGATCCCGTGTGACGATCCGGACGGCATAAGCGCGGAACTGGAAAAGGAAGGCCTGTTCATAGTGCCGCTGGCCAAGGGGCTGAGAGTCTCGGTGGCTTCCATCTCCGAGGAAAAGTGCAGGAAGATACCGGCGATGGTGAAGGCCGCGATGGACGCCACGGGAAAAAGATAGGATACGGGGAGTCAGAGACGGGCTCACAGACTCACGGAGCGGAGCGTGTAATATCTGTTGCGGAGATATCCTCTTGCGGGAATATCCTCCGGGAGTTCTGACACAGGCTCTGCAGCGAATTTTTGCTCTGAAGACATTTTTCGCTGCACGTGACACAGGATTTTGTCGGAAATCAGTAAGATAGCAGAAAATCAGTGCAATCTGAACCGGATTTTTAGGCCGGGATGAAGTCCCGGTGTGGCGGATCGGTTCAAATGAACGCCGACGTCGGCCCGTGATTCCTTTTTCTGGAAAATCTGCGGCGAAAATCTTTCGAAAAACGAATTTTCGCTGCATGACCTGTGTCGGCTGCGGCAAAAATCCCGGAAAATCTCAAAAATCGCTGCAGCGGCTCCGAACACGACTGCCGACGAGTTGACATGACAGGGGCGAGCCGGCGGGTTGGGAGTTCTGACAGGAAAATGACGCGAAACAATATCCTCAGTTGCATTTTGAAAGCAGCTGGGGATATTTTGATGTTGAAGACCATTTGAACCCCGGTGGATTTTATCGGCAGACTATATGAAATTCACAAAATGTATTGACATTAATTTACAATTATGGTATTTTATAGTCACAAATAACGAACCCGATGTACTGCCTGCGATCGGGGAGGCAGGTAAAGGGAGATGAAAGGAGAGGTATTGATGAACGGAAACGACACGGGAAGAGAGATATCCTTCGATATCGTGGAAGAGATAGGGATCCTTACGACCTATAACACCGGATGGTGCAGGGAGCTGAATCTCGTCAGCTGGAACGGAGCTGCGCCGAAGTACGATATACGCGACTGGTCGCCCGATCATACGCGCATGTCGAGGGGCGTCACGTTCCATGAAAAGGAGATGAGGGTGATGCTGGATCTCATGAGGAACCGCAGCAGAAGGCGTTCGTACGTCGCAAGACGGGACGATGTGAAAGACGCGGAGCCTGAAACGGAGCATGACGACGGTATGAACGCCGCCGCTCAGGCAACGGATGCGGCCGCCGATGTGATGAACGGAGCGACATCTGATGCGATATCCGATGCGACGTCCGATGAAGATCCCGTAAAGGAGGAAGCGAGGGAAGCCGTATGAGCAGGTGCGGTTGAAGAGCAGATCGAAGAGCGCCTCTATTCGTATGAGCAGGTGCAGGCGGGGCGCGGGCACGGTGCTGCGATGCCGTCGCGTGGCCGCACGATGATGCCGCAGGTGCAATGAAGCAGCAGACTCGCAGAAGGACCGCAGGCAGGGGGCTGTCTGTGGTTTTTCTTTTTTATATATGGTATACTATAAAAACGATCCGGGAAACGATTTGGTTTTCATGGCTGACACATGGAACAGGGATACATCAGAGGTGGTAAATATGAAGATAATGCTGAAAACGTCACCGGATGGCGAATATCGCAGTATAACGGAGAACGCTCCCGTATCGCTGGAGGAACTGGCGCGCAGATTTGCGGAGGAGCTGCCCTATGACATCATGCTGGGCAAAGTGGACGGCAGATACGAGAGTCTGTCCTTCGTCATAGAAGAGGATTGTACAGCGGAACTGCTGGACATAAGGAACCACAGCGCCGAAATGGTATATCAGGCCAGTCTCGTGCTGGTATATCTGAAATCCGTCAGGGACGTCATGGGCGATGTGCCGGTGAAGATAGAGAACTCCCTCAACAAGGGCCTTTATACCGAGATGGAACTGGCGCGGGAAGTGTCGGAAGAAGACGTGGCTGCTGTGGAGCGCAGGATGCGGGAGATCATCGCGGCCGACCTGCCGATAATCAGGGAAGTATACGACAGAGACGAAGCCGTCGACATATGGGAGAGGTACAATTACGAGGAGAAGGCCGAGCTGCTGAGAGAGGCGACACACGTAAGAGAGGCCGAGTTTTACAGTCTGGAGGGATACAGGAACTTCTTCTTCGGGCCGATGCTGCCGTCGACGGGACACATAAGGAAATTCTCGATGATGAAATACGAAAAGGGCGTGCTGATAAGGTTTCCGCAGCCCTTCTCGCCGGATGAGATACCGCCTTTCAACGACGACAGAAAGATATACAGGGCTTTTTCCGAGGCAAAGCACTGGCACCGGCTGCTGGGACTTTCGTACCTGCCCGATCTGAACGACTGCATCAGGAACGGCAGCATAAGTGGACTGGTGCTGCTGTCGGAGGCTCTTCAGGAGAAGAAGATAGCGGAAATAGCCGACATGATAAAGGAAAGCGGAAAGCGCGTCGTACTCATCGCCGGGCCGTCGTCATCCGGCAAGACGACGTTTGCCAAGAGACTGTGCGTGCAGCTCAGAGTCAATGAGCTGGTACCGCTCTATCTGGGGACGGACGATTACTATCTGGACCGCAGCGAATCGCCGGTGGACAAAGACGGCAAGCATAATTTCGAGAATCTGGATGCGCTGGATACGCAGCTGTTCAACGACGACCTCAACGGACTGCTGTCGGGCAGGGAGGTGGATCTGCCAACATTCGATTTCCTTACCGGCAAAAAGGTGTTCGGAAAGCGTAAGACGTCCATAGGTCCGGGCCAGCCCATCGTAATAGAGGGTATACACGGGCTCAACGACAAGCTGACTGAACTGATAGATGAAGGGGAGAAGTTCAGGATATATATCAGCCCGTTCACCCATCTCAACATCGACAGGCACAACAGGGTGACGACTACCGACTGCAGGATGATAAGGCGCATAGTGCGCGATTACGAGTTTCGGGGCAGTTCCGCGGCCGAGACCATATCCCAGTGGCCCAAGGTCAGGGAAGGAGAGGACAGGAACATATTCCCGTACAATGAAAAGGCGGACGTGATGTTCAATTCGGCGCTGGCATACGAACTGTCGGTGCTGAGAAAGTACGCGGAGCCGATATTGAGGGAAGTCGGGGAGGACCGCGAGGAGTATGCGGAAGCGCAGAGGCTCCTGAAGTTCATAGAGTTTTTCGATGCCATGGAGGATGAGGAAGTCATACCGAATAATTCCATCATAAGGGAATTCGTCGGAGGAAGTATATTCGTAAAATAGGAGGATTTGCAGGATGATCGCGATAATAGGGTGTGTGAAGGAAACGGTGAGAATTATCATGAGGCCTTCCAGAGAAGATCCGGATCAGGGATTCGGAGTGACGATGCAGCCGCAGGAGGAGAAAGAGCGCGATGATGACAAGATAATCGTAAGAGACAGCGGCTGC
>CASEFF010000095.1 GCA_949287115.1 uncultured Bacillota bacterium
GATGTTATATATGATCGCTTCGTATTCTTGTCGAACACTCCGTGGTTGCCGCCTCTGTGTCCGTACTTCAGCTTGTACGTCTTTCCGCCGAGAGCCAGAGCCAGTATCTGATGACCCATGCATATGCCGAACATCGGGATCTCCGAAAGCCTTATCAGTTTCCTCACTTCCTCGATGGCCTCCACGGCTTCCTCCGGATCTCCCGGGCCATTGGTCAGGAATATGCCGTCCGGCTGATCCGCAAGTATGTTCTCAGCCGATGTCCCGTACGGATACATGGTCAGTGAGCAGTTCCTGTTCCTCAGACACGTGAGTATATTGCCTTTCACACCGAAATCCATCACCGCCACCTTCAGCGGTTTTTCACCAGATGCGGAAAGGCTCTCCAGCGTCTTTTTCTCACCGACAGCCACATCCTTCATCCAGTCGCCTCTGAGCTGTCCTTCCGCGCATCTGCGCGCCGCTTCTCCTATGGATATGCCTTCGGTGCTTATCACGCATTTGACCGTACCCTTGTTTCTTATCTTCTTCGTTATCTGTCTCGTATCGACCCCGAACACTCCCGGCACGTTCATGTCTCTGAGCCATTTATCTATGGTCATGACGCTGTTGCTGTTGGACGGCGCATCGCAGAGATCCTTCACCACGACTCCGAACGCATGCACCTTTTCGGACTCGTTGTCTATCTCGCTTATACCGTAATTTCCTATGAGCGGATATGTCATGTTTATGATCTGGCCCTTGTATGACGGGTCCGTCAATATCTCCTGATATCCTGTCATCGCCGTGTTGAACACCAGCTCTCCCACAGCAGTCCCTCTGAAGCCGAATCCCTTTCCCTTCATAACGGTGCCGTCTTCCAGATAGATCAATCCTTCGGTTTTTTCAATAGTGTTAATCATGATATTACGCCTGTTCTCCTTATAAATTCAACAGACATCGCGCCTGTCATCAGTAAATAATTATACACCCTTATTAATGTTTATGCAATATCAGCGCACGGATTTTTTGTTCTCCGCAGCTTTTTCCGCGGACGTATCCACGTTCATGTAAACGGATGCCGCAGTCGCGACGATCTTCCCGCTTTCCTCACTGCGCGCTTCTCCGATGAGCTGGGTTATCCTCCTGCCGGTCGACACGGCGGTAGCCTTTACCGTCATCGTGTCTCCGACCTTCACGGGCCGCACGTATTTGACATCAAGACTTATGGTAGGCGCGAAATTCTCTCCGGCATAAAACCTCGCCAGCGCCGCTATCGTCAGGTCGAAGGCCGTGCATATGATACCTCCGTGAAGGTTGCCCACCCTGTTGACCTGCCACTGCTGCACCGGAAATGAAAACGCCAGCCACTTTTCATCGTACGAACATCCGGCATCATATCCTCTCATCATGCCGTTTATGCTGTCCTTCTGGATCACGTTGTTCTCGCGGAGCGTCTTTTCAACGTGAGCCTCAAGGCGCTTCTGACCCGATGATACGGTTTCGGACATATGGCATCCCTCCGTTTCCTTTTGATATTTTATCACATTTCACCTCAAATTAGTGGCAAAGTTTATATTTCCGCATTTTAAAAAATTCTTCAAATGCTATTGCATTTCCCGCATTTTTTGGTAAAATCTTAACAAGGATATTTTTGCACTGATGGATATGGGACATAAAAAACTACGAAATCAGTCAATTTAATCAAAGATTAAATTTTGCTCTACAACACAGCGAATGAGGACTGCAAAAGCAGTCCTCATTCGTCGTTTCGGCTGACTTTCTCAGCTGACTTTCCTGCCACTGACCGCGATGTCAAGAAATCTCTCTATCGCCTTGAGAGGATCCTCCCTGTGGATCGTGAGCCTTATGAAAGGCTCACTGCCGCCGTTTATGGCCATCTTCTCTCCGTATTCGTCAAGCAGTCCCGACATGATCTCCGCCGTCAGCTTCACGTTCTCCCACAGCCTGAACAGGATCTTCGGACCCTGCTGCGCTATCTCGCTCACTCCCAGCTGTCCCGCCAGAGCCCTTATCTTCGATATCTTTATCAGGTTCATAGTCTCCCGCGGTATGTCGCCGAACCTGTCGAGGAGTTCATCTATGACCTCCGCCTCATCGTCACCGCACGTTATCATGGCGATCTTCTTATACATCTGAAGCCTGAGCACCTCGTTCTCTATATAGCGCTGCGGTATGAGAGCCGGTATCGGCAGACTGAACGTCGTCTCTTCCGCCTGCGGGAGTTTTTCAATCCCCTGCGCCTCTCCGACGGCCTCTTCCAGCATCTTGCAGTAAAGCTCATATCCCACGCTCATCATGTGGCCCGACTGCTCTGTACCCAGAAGGTTACCGGCGCCGCGGAGTTCCAGATCCTTCATTGCTATCTTAAAGCCCGAGCCGAATTCGGTAAACTCCTTTATGGCTCTCAGCCGCTTTTCCGCAACCTCGCTGAGTGTCTTATCTTTTCTGTACATGAGGTACGCATAGGCCATCCTGCCGGATCGCCCCACTCTGCCTCGCAGCTGATGAAGCTGCGCCAGGCCGAACCTGTCGGCATCCATCACGATCATCGTGTTCACATTGGGTATATCGGTCCCCGACTCTATTATCGTGGTCGCGACCAGGACGTTGTATTCCCCTTCCGCAAAATCCATTATGACATTTTCCAGGGTCTTCTCGTTCATCTTGCCGTGACCCACTATGACCGAAGCATCCGGTACGAGCCGCTCTATCTCGCTCGCCACGCGCGATATTGAGCCCACCCTGTTATACAGGACGTATACCTGCCCTCCGCGGGCCAGCTCCTTCTCTATCGCCTCTCTTATGACGAAATCATCCTGCTCCATCACATAGGTCTGGACAGGATACCGGTCCTCCGGCGGCTCCTCTATTATGCTCATGTCCTTCACTCCCGACAGGGACATGTGGAGCGTACGCGGTATAGGCGTCGCCGAGAGCGTAAGGACATCGACGTTCGTCTTGAGCTGTTTGAGCTTTTCCTTATGCCTTACTCCGAACCTCTGCTCCTCGTCTATGACCAGCAGGCCCAGATCCCTGAACTCTATGTCTTCGGAAAGCAGGCGATGAGTACCTATGACCAGATCAACAGAGCCCTTCCTGAGTCCTTCCGCTATGGCCTTCTGCTGAGCGGCATTCCTGAACCGGGACATCATCTCCACCCTGAAAGGGAACTTTTCGAACCTGTCCTTGAGCGTATAGTAATGCTGATTGGCCAGCAGCGTCGTAGGCACCAGCACCGCAGCCTGTTTGCCGTCAGCGACGCATTTGAACAGAGCTCTTGCCGCGACTTCCGTCTTTCCGAACCCGACATCGCCGCAAAGAAGCCTGTCCATGGGACTTTCCTTTTCCATGTCCCTCTTTATCTCCTCGGCGCACCGGAGCTGATCTTCCGTCTCGGTATAGGGAAAACTGTCCTCGAACTCCTTCTGCCAGACCGTATCGGGAGAAAAGGCATGACCTTTTTCCCTCATGCGCGCCGCCGACACCCTTATGAGCTCCTCCGCCATATCGGTCACGGCCTTTTTGGCCTTCGCCTTCGTCTGTTTCCACTCGCTGCCGGAGAGCTTGTTGAGTCTCGGTGTCACACCGTCTCCGCCGACGTACTTCTGCAATATACCCAGCTGATCCACCGGTATGTAGAGCATATCCTCTCCGGCATACTTTACCTTTAGGTAATCCTTCTTTACTCCCTGCACCGCCAGCTGTTCTATACCTAGGAACTTCCCTATGCCGTGGCTCTCATGCACCACGTAGTCTCCCGTCTGCACGTCGGCAAAATTCCTGATGGCAGTTCCGGAAGCCTTCTTTTTCTTTTTTCTTCCCTTCCTGCTGCCGCCGAATATATCGCCTTCCCATATATAGCATATCTTCCTGTCGGCAAACTCCATCCCGGCAGTAAGGGTTCCCTTCCTGACGGCCACCTTACCGGCAAGACCTTCACGCTCGAGGAATTCCGTCATGTTCGCGATACGTTCATCGCTGCTGCATACGATGGTGGTATCGTACCCCTGTCCGACGTATCTCGACAGCTCCCCTTTCAGGACGTCCATCCTGCCGTTGAAGACCGGCGCCTGACGACATTCCACGTTCACCAGCTTCGTCAGATACGGAGCGTTTTTTATCGTGCTGACAAAGGGCGTGAATATATATCCTTCTTTCTCATAGAGGC
>CASEFF010000096.1 GCA_949287115.1 uncultured Bacillota bacterium
GGTCACGGCGGATGTGGAAAGACCACTTTTCTGGAGTCCGCACTGTATGAGACAGGTGTGATCTCCAAGATGGGAAAGGTCGAAGACGGTAACACGGTCTCCGACTACGACAAGATGGAGGCCGAGAAGGGATATTCCATCAACACGTCCATCGTACCGATAGAATGGAAGAACAACAAGATCAATTTCATCGATACGCCGGGATATTTCGACTTTATCGGTGAAGTGAACGCAGCTCTTAGAGCCGCTGAGGCCGCCGTTATACTGGTGGACGCCGGAGCCGGCATTCAGGTCGGTACGGAAGTCGCCTGGAATACATGCGAGAGATACAAGACCCCGAGATTCATAGTCATCAACAAGAGAGACAAGGATGAGTTCGATTATGACAAGACCTTCGGCGAGCTGAAGGCGGCGTTCGGAGATACGCTGATCCCGTTCAGCTGGCCTATCACCACGGATATAGACGAAGATCTCAAGGAAGCCATAGCCATGGCGGACGACGAGCTGATGGAGAAGTATTTCGAGGGTGAGGACTTCTCGGACGAGGAGATAAAGAAGGGACTCGTTAAAGGCATATCCGACGGAGTCATCGTACCTGTATGCTCATCGGCATTCGAGCTGGGACACGGTATCGAAGGCCTTCTGGATCTGCTTATCACATACGTGCCTACACCGCTGCAGCACGGTCCGTATAAGGGATTCAACGACAAGAACGAACCTGTCGAGAGGATATCCAAGACCGATGCTCCGATGTCGGCCTTCGTCTTCAAGACGATAATAGACCCGTTCGTGGGAAAGATATCCATCATGAAGGTGGTAACGGGCAAGATAGATTCGGGAACTGAAGTATACAACGAGAGAGCGGACAAGACGGAGAAACTGGGCAAGCTGTTCTTCCTCAGAGGCAAGGAACAGCTGGAGCTCAACTATGCCGAGGCCGGCGACATCGTTGCCGTAGCCAAGCTGCAGTACACGATGTCGGGAGATACGCTCTGCGATAAGAGCGATATCATCAGATATCTGCCGCTTGATTATCCGTCGCCTACTTATTATATAGCAATAGAGCCTGAGAACAAGGCGGACGATGAGAAGATGGGAACGGGTCTTGCCAAGCTGAGGGAAGAGGATCCTTCATTCGTAGTCGAGAGGAATTCGGAGACACATCAGACTCTGCTGGGCGGTCAGGGAGATATACAGCTGGGCATCATCATGGCTAAGCTCAAGGACAGGTTCGGCGTAAACGTGAAAGTCGTGCCGCAGAAGATCGCATACAGAGAGACCATCAAGGGTAATTCCGACGTACAGGGCAAGCACAAGAAACAGTCGGGCGGTGCCGGCCAGTACGGAGACGTTCACATCAGGTTCTCGCCTGCACAGGAAGAATTCGAGTTCTCGGAGGAACTCTTCGGAGGAGCGATACCGAAGAACTACGTTCCGGCTGTGGAAAAGGGACTGCGCGAATCCATGGAAAAGGGACCTCTCGCGGGATGCAAGGTAGTTAACATCAAGGCCGTGCTCTACGACGGATCGTACCACGATGTCGATTCCAACGAGATGGCATTCAAGATCGCCGCTTCGCTGGCGTTCAAGAAGGGTATCGTAGAGGCCAAGCCTTGCCTGCTGGAGCCGATCATGCATCTTGAGATCTACGTTCCTGACACGTACATGGGAGACGTTATGGGCGACATGAACAAGAGGAGAGGAAAGATCCTCGGCATGGAGCCTCAGGCCGACGGCAGCCAGAAACTGCTGGCGGAAGCGCCTCAGGCAGAGCTGTTCGACTACGCGCTGGGACTCAGATCCATGACGCAGGGCCGCGGCAGATTCGAGATGGATTTCGAACGATATGACGAAGTGCCTGCTCAGATAGCGCAGAAGATAATAGACGAGCATCAGGCAGAGCAGGAAAAATAAAGCGATATGAAAAAAGATCGATGCAGGGAGCTGTCCGTAACGGGCGGCTCCTTTTTTACTGAGTGGTCACGCCAAAGCGCCGGCAAAGCGTGCGGATAGTAATAAAAACGCCTTGAATCGCGGGCGGTTTGAATATAATATAGAGTCATAACGTATGAGAGGTAAAGTGATATATGGCTAAAAAGGGAAAGACCGTGTTCGTGTGTCAGGAATGCGGATATGAGAGCCCGAAGTGGATGGGGCAGTGCATATGCGGCGCATGGAACAGCATGGTAGAGGAAAAGGTGGCGGACCTGGCCGATGACGACAGGCGCCGCAGGACGTCTTCGAGACGCGGGAGCGGAGCGGCCGCCGGAACCGGCGGCGCAGGTGCAGGCGGAGCAGCGACCGGAGCGGGCAGACCGGTGAAGCTGAAGAGCGTCACGTCGGGAGAAAAGGACAGGATAGACACAGGTATAGGCGAGCTCAACAGGGTGTTGGGCGGAGGTCTGGTGCCGGGATCGCTGACGCTGATATCGGGAGAGCCGGGCATAGGAAAATCCACCATCATAATACAGGCAGCAGCCCATATCGCGGCGGCGAAGGGCACCGTGCTGTATGTTTCCGGCGAGGAGTCGGAGGAGCAGATAAAGATGCGGGCAGACAGGGTATGCGGAAAGATACCGGACGGACTGCTGATATTGGCGGAGACCAACATCGAGAGCATAAGCGACGTTTGCGAGAAGACGGAGCCCGAGTTTCTGATAATAGATTCGATACAGACCATGTACAGCTCGGAACTTGACTCGGCGCCCGGAAGCGTCTCACAGGTAAGAGCCTGCGGCAACGAGCTGATGAGGATAGGAAAGGTGATGAATATTCCGGTGTTCATTGTCGCCCATGTCACCAAGAGCGGCGAGCTGGCGGGACCGAGGATCGTCGAGCATATGGTGGACTGCGTACTCAGTTTTACCGGCGACAGGAGCCATGAGCTGAGGATACTCAGAGCGCAGAAGAACAGGTTCGGCACCACCAGCGAGATCGGCGCTTTCGAGATGGCTGAGAGCGGGCTCATGGAGATAGAAAACCTTTCCGGCGTATTGCTTGAAGAGATGGAAAGGGAAAGCGAAGGCTCGATCGTAACGGCGGTATACGAGGGGACGCGCCCGCTGATACTGGAGGTGCAGGCTCTCGTTTCACCTACGAACATAGGATTTGCCAGAAGGACGACAATCGGCGTGGAAAATTCACGTCTCAATATGATACTGGCGGTACTGGAAAAGAAGATGGGGCTTTCCCTGATAGATAAGGACGTATATGTGAACATAGTGGGCGGCATAAGGCCGGAGGGCACCTATACGGACCTTGCGGTGGCCATGGCGGTATATTCGTCATACAGGGGAAAGGCACTCGGCAGCGGGACTGCGGTGGTGGGAGAGATAGGTCTCACCGGAGATCTGCGGGCCGTACAGAACGGCGAGAAGA
>CASEFF010000097.1 GCA_949287115.1 uncultured Bacillota bacterium
AAGCTGGACGGACTCATCGCGGAAAAGATGGGATTCGACGGCTGTTATGCAGTGTCCGGTCAGACGTATTCAAGGAAAGTGGACACGCGCGTCCTCAACATCCTGGCAGGCATCGCCCAGAGCGCCCATAAATTCAGCAACGACATCAGACTGCTGCAGCATCTGAAGGAGATAGAAGAGCCGTTTGAAAAGAACCAGATCGGCTCGTCGGCCATGGCATACAAGAGAAACCCGATGCGCTCGGAGCGTATCGCGGCTCTTTCCAACTTCGTGATCGCCGGAGTCCTCAACCCTGCCATCACGGCTTCGACTCAGTGGTTCGAAAGGACGCTGGACGACTCGGCCAACAAGAGGCTGAGCGTTTCCGAGAGCTTCCTGGCCACCGACGGCATCCTGGAGCTCTACATGAACATCACGTCGGGACTTGTGGTATATCCTAAGGTCATCGAGGCGCGTCTGATGAGCGAGCTGCCGTTCATGGCGACGGAAAACATCATGATGGACGCCGTAAAGGCAGGCGGAGACAGGCAGGTCCTCCACGAAAAGATCAGGCAGCACTCCATGGCAGCCGGAAGGCGCGTCAAGGAAGAAGGCGCCGACAACGATCTTCTGGACAGGATCGCCGCCGACCCTGATTTCAACATGACGAAGGAACAGCTGCTGGCGCTCATGAAACCGGAAAACTTCACCGGATGCGCCGAAAACCAGACGGAAAGGTTCCTGAAGGAACACGTCGAGCCTGTTCTCAGGGCAAACGAGGATTCTCTCGGCATGCACGCCGACATCAACGTATAAACACGTATAAATTTTGAAATCCCGGGAATGTCGCAAAGGCGATAATTCCTGCATTATGAAAAAGGAGATTTGATCTAAATGATAAAAGCAATCGTAGGAGCCAACTGGGGCGACGAAGGAAAAGGTAAGATAACCGATATGCTCTCGCAGGACGCGGATATCGTCATCCGCTTTCAGGGAGGCAGCAACGCCGGACATACCATAAAGAACGATTACGGTAAGTTCGCCCTTCACATGCTTCCGTCGGGAGTTTTCTATGATCACGTTACGAATATCCTGGGCAACGGAGTCGCCCTCAACATCCCTTATATGATCGACGAGATAAATTCTCTCGTGTCGGAGAACGTGCCCAAGCCGCACATCCTCGTTTCCGACAGGGCTCAGATCCTGATGCCTTATCATATACTCTTCGATGAATACGAGGAAGCGCGCCTTGCCGGAAAGGCATTCGGCTCGACGAAATCGGGCATCGCGCCTTTCTACTCCGACAAATTCGCCAAGATCGGTTTTCAGGTACAGGAGCTGTTCATGGACGAGGCTCTCCTCCGGGAAAAGGTGGAAAGGGTCATCACCCAGAAGAACATCCTGCTGAAGCACCTTTACAACAAGCCCGAGCTCAAAGCCGACGACGTGATGGCAACGCTCCTCGAATACAGGGAAATGGTAAGACCGTACGTCTGCGACGTGGCTCTTTTCCTCGACGAAGCTCTGAAATCGGGAAAGCAGATCCTGCTGGAAGGACAGCTGGGAGCTCTGAAGGATCCGGATCACGGCATATATCCTATGGTCACGTCTTCTTCGACCCTTGCCGCTTACGGAGCCATCGGCGCCGGCGTACCGCCGTATGAGATAACGGATATCATCACGGTCGTAAAGGCCTACTCCAGCGCAGTGGGAGGCGGCGCCTTCGTCAGCGAGATACTGGACGAAGAGGAAGCCGAAGAGCTGAGAAAGCGCGGCGGAGACGGCGGGGAATACGGAGCCACCACCGGCAGACCGCGAAGGGTCGGCTGGTTTGACGCCGTGGCAACGAGATACGGCTGCATGACGCAGGGAACGACGGAAGTCGCTTTCACCGTACTCGACCCTCTCGGATATCTGGACGAGATCCCCGTATGCGTCGGTTACGAGATCGACGGCGAGATCACCGACAGGTTCCCTTGCACGTCAAAGCTCGAGAAGGCAAAGCCCGTACTCAAAAAGCTTCCGGGATGGAAATGCGACATAACGGGAATACGCGAATTTGAAAAGCTCCCTGCCGAAGCACAGGCATACGTCGATGAGGTGGAAAAACTCATCGGTTTCCCGATCACCTACGTTTCCAACGGGCCGGGAAGAGATGACATCATCAGGAGAAGCCCGAAACTGTAGACTATATATTTTAAATTTCGGAGGATCCAATAATGTACAAAGAAGCGCTCAGAGCCGCATGGGCGGAGATCAACATAACGAACCTTGATTTCAACATCAAGAAAATAAAGGAAAAGGTGGGTCCGGGCAGAAAGATCACCGGTATCATAAAGGCTGACGCCTACGGACACGGCGCGGTAAAAGTCGCCACCGTACTGCGCGCCAACGGTATCGAGTCATTCGGCGTGGCCACCATCTCCGAAGCCGTAAGGCTCAGAAAAGCAGGCTTCGTCCTGGAGGAGATAATAGTCCTGGGGCTGTCTCCGGACCCTTACGCCGACGCCATCGTGGAGCACAGGCTGTCGCCGGTGGTATGCGATTTCAAGAACGCCGAAGCCATATCGAAGGCGGCGAGAAAGGCCGGTATACTCATAAACGGATATGTCGCCATAGATACCGGAATGGGACGCATAGGCTACGATATCGAAAACTCGGCATCCATAGCCGACATAAATATGATACAGCATCTGCCCAACTTCAGGATCGCAGGGCTCTTTTCACACTTTGCGACTGCCGACGCGGCCGACAAGACGTATTCCACGGTACAGGAGCAGCGCTTCATGGTATTTTACAAAAAGCTTCTGGACGCCGGCGTGCAGATCCCGATAAGGACGCTGGCAAACAGCGGCGCCGTCATGGAGCTGAGTTCTTCCCATTACGAAATGGTGCGCCCGGGAATAATACTGTACGGCTGCTACCCTTCGGATGAAGTGGACAGACGTCAGCTGGAGCTGAGACCTGTCATGTCCATAAAGGCCAACATCGTACAGTTAAAGAAAGTCCCTGCCGGCAATTCCATAAGTTACGGCAGGAAGTTCACGACGAGACGCGACAGCCTGATCGCCACCATACCCATAGGTTATTCCGACGGCCTTCCGCGACTTTATTCTTCGGACGGCAAGGTGATCGTCAACGGCGTTTTCGCTCCCATAGCAGGGACAATATGCATGGATCAGTGCATGATAGATGTGACCCATGTGCCTTATCCGCGTCCGGGCGATGAGGTGACCATCATGGGCAAGGATGGTATCTACGAGATAACCGCCGAGGATATCGCAAAGAGCGTCGGCACCATAAACTACGAGATCCTCTGCTCCTTCGGACAGAGACTCCCGAAGGTTTACGTATATTGAAAATGAAACAAAAGGAGACAACAATGAAGAAGATATACAAGATTCTGCCGGTATTGTCCATAGCGCTGCTCATGCTCCTCGCAGCAGCGGGATGCGGCAGCGGCGGCGACTCTCAGGATGCCGCAGGCGATGGGAACGCCGACGCAGGCAGCGGTCAGACCATAACCATAACGATGGATATCGGTTTTCCGGATGAATCCGGTGTTGCCGATATAGAAGACGCCGCCGTGACGGTAGATGAAGGCTGCAGCGTACTCAACGCTCTCGTCACCTACTGCAACGACAACGATATAGAAGTTGTTACGGACGAATTTTCCGAAAACCCTTACGTGACAGGCATAAACGGCGTAATGGAAGATGATACCGCCGGCTGGACTTACGAAGTGAACGATGAGATGATCATGGAGTCGGCCGACGCCTGCATACTTAAAGACGGCGACGAAGTGAGCTGGGAATTCGAAAGCTGGAGCGAATGATCCGTTCCCGTAATATAGACGATCGAAAAGCGGGGCATCAACAGGATGAAGGACTGTCGATGCCCCGCTCTTTGATTGTTACTGTTACTGCACTTCCCAATACACCGTCACCACCGTCGTTTCCACCTTCTCGGTGACCGTGCCGCCGACGCTCCTCTTTTCGACGAATCCGTGTATCCGCTCCTTTTCCTCAGATGTCAGTTCCTTTCTCAGCGAAGCCTGGTCGATGCACCAGTCTGTCATCTTTTCAACGGATCGCTCCATGGTCCATATTTCCTTTTTGGATGTGACTTCCGGAGTGATGCCTTTGAGCCAGAGGTAGTTGAAGGTATTCAGCACCGTCATGTCCAGTTCGTCCGCCTTCCGCGGCAGCCCTACTTCCCCGAAGGCTCCGTCCATGATCTCATCGCTCCGCCTCGTCGGCTTTACGAGAAAACAATGACCGGCCGCGCACCTGTTCATAAGATCCAGCGTATGATAATCGCATATGGCCGGTGTCATATGGGCAAACACTATGTCGAACCGGCTTTCCCAGCCTTTTTCTCCTATATCCGCCTGGCCCCAGTCCTCTGCGATGAACTCCGAATTTTCAATGCCTTCTTCGGCCGCTCTCCTGCGGGCAGCCTCTATCATGACGGGAGACACGTCCGTGCCCACCGTCTTCGCGACGAAAGGTGCGAGAGCCAGCGAATACTGCCCCGCGCCGCATCCGATATCCAGCACCTCACAGTTTTTCGCAGGTTTCGCTTTTTCCCACAGATAAGCGAGGAATCCGTTCTCATGTGTGTCGGGGATCGGTTTTCTGATGAAGTCCTCCGCCCTGCCGTCCCACATCTTCGCATACTGCTCTCCGTTGCCTCTGTCCTCGTAGACCCATTCTCTTTTCAGCGTTTCAAGATCCATTTGCCTCATCTCCTTCAATCCACCAGTATCATCCGTTTTCCCCGCACGTCCACCACTTCGCCGTCGATGCCGTAGACGTCCTTTATGGCTTTTCTGTCGAGTATGTCCTGCCCGCCGTACCGGTACACTTCCCCGTCCTGAAGCAGCAGGAACCTGTCGCAGAACCTGAGGGCCAGGTTCAGGTCGTGGATGACCACCATGGCCGTTATGTTTCCGGTCCTGCATATGCTCTTCACCTTGTCCAGCACCTGATACTGGTTCTTTATATCGAGGCTGCTGGTGGGCTCGTCCAGCAGCAGCAGTCTCGGCTGCTGTGCCAGCGCTCTTGCCAGCATGACCTTCTGCCTCTCTCCGCCGCTGAGCTCGTTGAGATACCTTCCCCGCATGTTGATAACCTGAAGGCTTTCCATCGCTTCGTGGACGATCTCGTGATCCTCCTCAGTGAAACCCCATGTCATATACGGTCTTCTTCCCAGCATCACCATGTCGTGGACCGTCATCTGAGTGTCAGGCACAGTCTGCGCCACGAATGCTGTACGCTTTGCTATCTCCTTCACGGGCATGTTGAGAAGCTCTTCGCCGTCCATGCGTATGCTGCCGCTGTCCGGGAACAGTATCTTGTTGAAGCACTTCAGCATCGTGCTCTTGCCCGCACCGTTGTTGCCGAGGACCGCGAGGAATCGCCCCTCTTCCAGCCCGAAGCTGACGGACCTCAGCACATCAGGCCCTCCCGGATAATGAAATCTCAGTTCACTTACTTTCAGCATACCTTATTTCTCCCCTTGAACAACAGATACAGGAAAAGCGGCGCTCCCAGAAACGACGTGATGGCGCCTATCGGGAGCACTACCGGACTTATGACGGTCCTTGCGAACAGGTCTCCCAGCAGCAGCAGAGAGCTGCCTGCAAATATGGATCCCGGTATCAGATAGACGTGATTGTTGCCGACCACTCTCCTGACTATGTGCGGCGCTATCAGTCCTATGAAGTTTATCAGTCCTATGTACGACACTATGACGGCAGACATGAAACAGCACAGCACCATATTTACCACCGTCAGTCTGCGGACGTTGATGCCCAGACTGACCGCCGTCTCGCTGCCGCTCAGCAGTCCGTTGAAGTCCCACCTGTGGAGCAGGAAATATATGCAGCAGGCGAGGGTCACCGCGGCCATGAGCCTTATGTCTCCCCACGATGCGCTGCCGAGATCTCCGAAGGTCCAGAACACGATGGCCGCCAGCTCCACCTCGTCGGCAAAGTACTGCAGCAGCGTCGTTGCTCCCGTGAACATGGAGCTTATGGCGACTCCGGCGAGGATTATGGCCTCCGGCGATATCTGTCTGAATTTGGACAGCCCCATTATGACAAAGGCCACCGCCATGCTTCCCGCAAAGGCGCAGACCGGTATCATGAAGCTGCCGCTTTCCGACACTCCGGCCCCGAGGATCATTATGGCGAACGCCGCGCCGAAGCCCGCTCCCTGTGAAACGCCCAGCGTGGACGCCGATGCGAGAGGGTTGTGGAGTATGACCTGCAGTATGCATCCTGCAACTCCCAGTCCCGCTCCCGCGATGACGGCCGTACATATCCTGGGCAGTCTCACGCTCTGCACTATCACGTTGACGTTTTCGTCAGCGGCGATCCCGAACATCCCCTTCACCATCTGCGTCAGCGACGTTCCGTAGGACCCCGCCCAC
>CASEFF010000098.1 GCA_949287115.1 uncultured Bacillota bacterium
AAATGCGTATACGACTGCGAATACTGCGTCAACAGGCGCAGCAACGATTTTCCGAGAGCGTCCTTTGAGCCGGATGAGCTGGCGAGGCTCACGATAGAGTTTTACAGGAGAAACTATATCGAAGGGCTGTTCCTCAGTTCCGCGGTCGAAAGGTCGCCGGATCATACTGCCGAACGGATACTTGAGGCGCTGGAGCTTCTGAGGAGAAAATACGGATTTGCAGGATACATACATGCCAAGATAATACCGGGAGTGTCGCCGGAGCTGGTGGAGAGGATAGGGCTGGTTGCCGACAGACTGAGCGTCAACATAGAGATGCCGACGGCAAAGAGCCTTGAAACGCTGGCACCGCAGAAAAAGCCGGGAGAGATATTCGCTCCCATGAGACAGATAACCAATTCCCTCATAGAAAGGGGAGCGCTGACGGGACCCGGGACGATGTTCAGGGGGCAGGACGTAAACAGCGCGGAGAATTACCTCGGGGCAGGAGTATCTGCGGGAAGGCTGACGCATCGGCCTTCGGATCAACCGCCGGCATGGGGAGCGGGCGGGGCATATGACAAACCGGCAGTAAGGCGCGTCAGGCGCGACAGGAGTTTTGCGCCGGCAGGGCAGACGACGCAGATGATCGTAGGAGCCGGAGGAGAGAGCGACAGGAGCATACTCACCACGGGAGAAAACCTTTACAGGACGTTCAAGATGAAACGTGTATATTATTCGGCATACGTACCCGTCGTCGAGTCGCCGCTGCTGCCCGGACTTTCCGTGCCGCCGCCTCTTAAAAGGGAGCATCGCATATATCAGGCGGACTGGCTGCTGAGGTTTTACGGGTTTTCCGTAAAGGAGCTGTTCGGGAAAGATGAGGATGATCTGGATCCGGCCCTCGATCCCAAGGTGACATGGGCGCTGCGAAATCTCGATATGTTTCCGGTGGAAGTGAATCGGGCGCCTTACGGTATGCTGATGAGGGTGCCGGGTATAGGCGCGGTTTCGGCAAAGAGGATAGTGCGGCAGCGCAGGTTTTCGGCGGTGAGGTTCGAGGATCTTAAAAAGATGGGAGTGGTGATGAAGCGGGCGAAGTACTTCATCACGTGCATCGGGAGATATCAGGGGGAGAGACGGTTCGAGCCGGAGACCATAAGAAATTCCATACTGCAGATGGAGGACGGACTGCAGCTGTCCATGTTCGGGGAGGCGATACCGGCGAACGGCACCGCCGTACCGGGCGCCGCCGGAGGGCAGACCATCCGGATAACATCAGACGGCACTTACGCCGCAGCGGAGTGCGCGACGGGAGAAGGGAGCGGACATGCTTGATTATCTTTATGACGGAACGTTTGAAGGGGTGCTGACCTGCATATATCATCATTATTATACGGAGAAAGCCGCCGGCATATACAGAGCGGACAGCTACCAGTCCTCGCTGCTGGGAGGATGCATGGAAGTGGAGACGGATCGCCGGAAAGCGATGACCGTGTATGAGGCCATAGAGCGAAAGATATCAACCTTCGATCTCAGACGCATATACAGGGCGTTCCTTTCCGATGATGCCGAAAAGGAAACGAAAATACTGCGGTACGTATTGCTGGGGTTTCGCGTCGGAGCGCGGGTCTCGTCCCTTCACGGAGATCCCGTCGTGTTCGACGTGCAGTCAATGGAAAAGAAAGTGAACGTGGAAAAGGAACGGATGCTGCAGTTCGTCAGGTTTTCGGTTATGGAAGGCGGCGTGCTCTACGCCAAAGTGGAGCCCGATAACGACGTACTGGAACTTATCGCGGGGCATTTCTGCGACAGATACAGGAACGATCCGTTCATCATACACGATGTGAGGCGGGGCAAAGGGCTCATAGCGTGCGACGGAAGGTGGTACATATCATTTCTCGACGAGGGGGATGTGCCCGGACTTTCGGAAGATGAAGAAAAATACCGCAGGCTGTGGAAGAACTACTTCGATAACATTGCGATAAAAGAACGGGCGAACCCGCGGTGCCAGAGGAATTTCATGCCGGTCAGATACTGGAAAAACCTGACGGAGACAGGCCCGGTATGAAGCGTGATATGAAACATGATATGAAGAGTGATGCGGAGGAGGCGTGCCGCGGCGAGCATATTGCAAAGTGGAGCGCGAAGTTATATACTTTACTGAGGTGATACGTTGAAACTCATGGGATCATGCCGCATCACGCAGTAAAAGGCAAAGCGCACCGGAGCCTCGGCAGAGGGACGCATATGCGGGCGGCAGGAAAGGACGTAATGGTGATATCGTGGACAGCAGAGTAAGAGATATAATAGAAAAGAGCGGCAGCGTCGTATTTTTCGGAGGCGCGGGCGTTTCCACGGAGAGCAATATCCCGGACTTCAGGTCGGAGAAGGGCCTTTATAAGGCCATGAACGAGTACGGATATCCGCCGGAGGAGATGCTTTCCAGATCGTTTTTCGACGGGAACACCGAGCTGTTCTTCGACTACTACAAAAAGAACCTCGTATATCGCGATGCCATGCCGAATAAGGCGCACATAGCGCTGGCGGAACTGGAAAAGCAGGGAAAACTGACGGCGGTCATCACGCAGAACATAGACGGCCTGCACCAGAAGGCCGGAAGCAGGAACGTGTTCGAACTGCACGGGTCAGTGCTCCGCAACAGGTGCATGGACTGCGGCAGCCAATACGATCTCGAATACATAATGGACGAAGAAAACTGCGACAACAATGTGCCCAGATGCAAAAAGTGCGGAGGCATAGTGAAGCCTGACGTGGTGCTTTACGGAGAGCCGCTGGACGAGGAAGTCATAACGGGAGCAGTCAATGCCATAAGCAGGGCGGATACGCTCATAGTGGGAGGAACATCGCTGGTGGTATATCCCGCCGCCGGGCTTATCAACTATTTCTCCGGCGATGAACTGATACTGATAAACAAGTCGGAGACGTCCTATGACCGCAGGGCGACGCTGGTGATAAACGACTTCATAGGGAAAGTGCTCGGAGACTGAAATTTCAATAAACTGGACGGGAGTATTTTTCTGCTGCGACGATAAAACTTTTTTGACCTTGCAGTTTATTTTCACTTTTTTTTGTGATATAATCACACCGTATACAAGTGGATATAAGAGGTAGATTAATGAATATATTGGTGTCAAATGATGACGGCATCGGAGCACGCGGCATAAAAGAGCTGGTAAAGGCTCTGTCGCGGGAGGCGTCTGTATACGTATGTGCTCCCGACGGACAGCGCAGCGCCAGCGGACACGGCATCACGGTTTCGACATATATAACGGTAAACGAGGAAGAATTCGAAGGAGCGGAATACGCTCTCAGCACATCGGGCACCCCGGCGGATTGCGTCAAGCTGGGGATGAAGATCCTTGAAAACAAGGGCATAGATATAGATATGGTTTTCTCCGGGATAAACCACGGAGGCAACATGGGGACGGACGTGCTTTATTCGGGCACGGTGGCGGCTGCCATAGAGGGAAGCGTGTGCGGAGTGCCTTCCGTGGCGGTTTCCGTTGACAGCCATGGTGCGACGCATTTCGAATACGCGGCACATCTGGCGGTGGAAG
>CASEFF010000099.1 GCA_949287115.1 uncultured Bacillota bacterium
AGACAGATGTAGTTCTGTCGTCATTTAGACCCCGGCAGACCATAAAAGGAGACATAAAACAGCTGCGGATATCCGCGGTTGTTTTATGTCTCCTTTTTTTGTTGATAATACTGACTCTCGGCGAGAGCATCAGTCCGATGGTGACCGGAGCGGCGGGGATCCTCTGCTGCGCGGCGGGCGTGGTGCGCAGCGGGATGAGAGCGGATCTGCGTATAGCGGTACCGCTTCTTTGCTATATCGTATTCAGCATTATCTCGTCGTATGTGACGACCGGCGATCCGTTCAGGGGATATGTGTTCGTACAGATGGTAGTGCCGGTCATATTTCTTCTCATGGCGACGCTGACAGATGAGGAGCGTTTCACGCTGCGCATGCTGTGCATGACATGGGCGGTAATCATAGCGGTCATCGGCATCGTGCAGTTCATCTCGGCAGGGTTCACAGGAACCGGAGAACGCCTCGCCGGTGTTTTCGACAATGCCAATGTGATGGGCATATTCCTCGTAATGAGCTGGTTCGCACTGATGGGATGCGATGAAAACGATGACGCGAAGAGATCAGTACGAAAGCTGCCGGGGCTCGAACTCCTGAGGCATGTCGAACCCGTGATACTGATGGCGCTGGCTCTTACCCTTTCCATGGGAAGCTTCGGCGCGATGGCTGTCGGAATTATTGTCCTTATCATCTGCCGCAAACGTCAGGTGCGCGATACGGATGTCGCGGCGTTAGTTTTGAGCACGCTCTCCCGTGCAAGTGTGGGGATAGGTACGGGCGTGATGCTGTATGTGGCCGTCAGGCTGAATTCCGTATGGCTCTGCGGGGCCGTGCTCATATATGAGATGCTGCTGGTCTTGAAATGGCGGCGCTGGGCGATGCCGGCTTTTTCATATCGCATCACCGCAGCGGTGTTTTCCGGTGCGGGTCTGCTGACGGCTCTTGCCGCGGTATTTTTCAGACCGTCTTCTGTCGCCACCTTCACGGAAAGGCTGGAAATGATCAGAAACGGGGCAATGTATATATCGGGAAGCCCGCTGACGGGGTGCGGTCCGTTGAGATGGCACATAATGAATGCCGTCGACGGAGATAAGTATTTCAACACTACGTACATCCACGATATGTTCGTACATATAGGTGCAGAGCTGGGACTGCCGGCCATGGTGATGCTGGCGATCATCGTGATCGCGAGCCTGGTAAAGAAAAGACCGCCATGGTCGAGGGCGGGACTGGCGGCGCTGACGACCCACTATCTTCTTGATATAGGTTTTTCGTATATGGGTGTGGCGGCGGCTGCCATGATGCTGCTGGGAGTTCCCGGTGAAAGGTCGCGAACCGTCGATCCGGTCGTTTCCAGAGCGATATTCTTTGCGCTGGCGGCTCTGCTGGCATGCGGGATGTACAGCGAAGGATTTACGTGATGAGAGGGGGCGAAATGACAGGAAAAGGAACGAGAAGCATATCTTCCGGCGTGTGGGCGCTGACGATACTGTTCCTGCTGCTGGCCGCGGCTACCGTCGTCACGTGGCAGATACGTGCCGGCAGTGAGACGAAGCATACGGGAAGGGAGCTTGTGGGTAGCGAGCTGGAAACCGTCATCGCGGAAAACAGCCCGCTGGCGGAATACGCCTACCTGACCGACAACGCGACGTTTCCGAGAGAAAAGGAGATAAGCGCCATAACAATACATCATATGGCGGCGGATCTGTCGCTTAGGGAAACGGGAGAGCTGTTTGCTGCGAGCGATCGCGGAGCGTCGGCAAACTACGCCATAGACAGCGAGGGGCGTGTCGGCATCTATGTGGAGGAAAAGAACAGAGCATGGACATCGTCAAACAGTGAAAACGATGCCCGCGCCGTGACGATAGAAGTGGCAAACGATGAGATCGGCGGGGAGTGGCACGTCAGCGACGAGGCGTACGACAGACTGATCGACCTGTGCGTTGATATATGCGAGAGGAACGGCATCGCGGAACTCGTCTTTACGGGCGATGCGGGCGGGAATCTCACCATGCACAGGATGTTCAGCGACAGGACTCAGTGTCCGGGGCCGTACCTTGCAGGTCGCATGGAAGATATAGCGGATGAAGTGAACAAAAGGTTGAAGGAATAAGGAAAGGAAGTATCGAAAATGAGAAGAGAAAGCGGAAAGAAAAACAGATGTAAATTCCTGTGTTCTATGGTGGCAGTCATGATGATGGGAGCGCTCGCCTTTGCGACTGTCGCCTTTGCAGCGGGACATGCGTTCGAGGTGCCTACCAATCAGTATGGTAATCCTATTATCTTGGACACGTATTCCCCGGGGCTTAGTATAAAGAAGGCGTGGGATGACGAAGGAAATGAAAGCAACAGGCCTGAAGAAATAACGGTGGAATATCAGTTGAAAATCGTGCTGACAGGTCGTAACGGAGAATCTGTCACAAAAACTCAGGAAGGCTCTGTAGTTCTGTCGGAGGACAACAACTGGTCGGAGAAAATCGATTACAATGTAAACGAAATACAGCTGACTAAAGAGGACTGGAGTAAGCTGGATGCGAATAGTATAGGAGAGCTGCAAAACAATCAGCTGACTCTCGATGTTGAGGAAGTTGACGTGCCGGATGGATATGTGGCGGATTATGAATGGGATGACAGGTTGGGTATGCTGACGATAACCAACAGATACGACCCTACGGATAAGCCGTCCAAAGTGCCGGGCAATGAAATCGGAACCACGGTAAGCGTCGATAGCACGACGGGCACCACAGACAGCGTGACCCCTTCGGAAAAGGAAACGACCGTAAACGAGTCGGCTCCGAAGACGGGTGATGAATCAAACCTTATGTTCCCGCTGGCGATGGTCATCGTATCGGGGACGTGCATCGTTGCGGCGCTGGCAGTCGGAAGGAAGCACAGGAAAAACAGCTGATGAAACCGGTCGTAATATCCTGAACGTGCGGTTTTCGACAGTTCAATGATAAT
>CASEFF010000100.1 GCA_949287115.1 uncultured Bacillota bacterium
ATTCCGAGTAAAATAATTATTCACATAATACATAATACAGGGAGCATCGCATAACTGTCAATAAAAAACGTCAAAAAAATAACGAGAGCGGAGAGCCGTAAATGCCATGAGAAACAAAACCCCCGTCCAAAGACAGGGGGTATACGGAGGGGGGGCAAAGACCGGTTGCGACCGCAGGCGGATCGCAGAGGTGTGCGGCTTATGAGACAGTCCCGGCGATACGGTCCGCGGCGGCCCTTGCCGATGAGTAGGCGAACTGGATGTTGTAGCCGCCGGTGATGCCGTCTATGTCAAGGGCTTCGCCGGTTACAAACAGGCCGGGAAGAGACTTCACCTCCATGGAGGTGGTGTCTATCTGAGACAGATCGACGCCGCCGCACGTACACATGGCTCTGCCGAAGCCCGCGACCGAATCTATAACCAATGTTTCGCCCGTCACGGCTGACGTGAGCTTCTTCAGGGAACTGCCATAGCGCTCCGTCAGTATGCGGCAGAACCGCTTCGGAAGATCAAGCTCATCCGCCATGACGCCGGAAAGCTCCGCTTTGCTGCGGTGGGTCGCTTTCTTAAGGCGGTCGAGGACGTCTTCGTAGCGTAGTGCGCCGACATACGAGATCTTCAGCGTAAGGCCGGCAGCGGCGTATTTTGATATGTTGAGTACGGCCGGTCCCGACAGGTCCCCGTGGGTCAGCAGGAGGCCGCCTGAGTTTTCGACGATGCGTCTGTCGCCGTCCCATACGGATACGCGGGCGTCGGGAAACGATATGCCGGAAAGCTCCCCGTACGGATAATCGGTGATGCGTATCGGTGATAGGGCCGGGATGAGCCTTGTGACGGAAAGTCCCAGGTCCTTTTTCAGCACGGAAAACATGGAGCCGTCGGAGCCGGTGGACGGATAGGAGCATCCTCCGGTGGCGATGACGAGCGCCTTTGCTGTGAATGTCGCGTTGAGGGAGCGCACGGTCCAGCCTTCGGGCGCTTTGGCGATGTGCTCCGCAGCATGGTCGCATTTGATGGAAAATCCGTTTTCGCCGGATCTTTTCAGCAGCATGTCGAGGATGGTGCGCGACGACATGGATGCCGGGAAGACCTTGCCGTCCTCTCTCGTGACGGTGGCTATGCCGCCGGTTTCGAGGAACTCCGCAAGGGACGCATTGCTGTACCGGTAGAGGCATTTCCTTATTTTTCTGCCGTTTTCACCGTAACAATCCACGAAATCCCTGATGGGCCCGTCGTGGGTCACGTTGCACTGGCCGCTGCCGCTCATGAGGAGCTTGGTGCCGGGGCGCGATGTTTTTTCGAGTATGAGACCGCGCATCGTGCGCGGCATTGAAGCGGCGCAGAAGAGTCCGGAGACTCCGGCGCCGATGATGATGCAGTCGTATATATTCTTCATGGTACATATTTTAACACAAAAAAGCGCGACGTGCCGCTGCCTTGCCGCCATTACCGCTATTTAACTGGAAAAGAGCGGCGAAATAATATATACTGTAGCGGGAAACGGAGGGCGATGTGAAAAAGGATATATCCGGAACGATAAAACGTGCTGAGAGATTCAGCATCATACTGCTGGGAGAAGGCATGCTGGTGGGTATAGCGGCCGGCATAACGGTCATCGCCTACAGGGTGCTGCTGGAGCAGGCAGGCGCATGGAACAGGATGCTGGTCGATCTGGCATCGCAGAGCGCAGCCTACGGAGCGGCATGGTTTGCCATACTGGCGGTCATGGCTCTCATAACGGCAAGGCTCGTATCCTACGAGCCGATGATATCGGGAAGCGGCATACCTCAGGTGGAAGGTGAGGTGGTCGGTAAGCTGAGGCAGAAATGGTACAGGGTCATAATATGCAAGTTCATCGGAGGATTTCTGTGCATGCTGGGAGGTCTTGCCCTGGGCAGGGAAGGTCCTTCCATACAGATAGGCGCGATGACGGGAAAAGGCGTGTCGAAACGGCTGGATCGCGGAAGGACAGAAGAACACTTCCTGATAACGTGCGGCGCCAGCGCAGGTCTGGCTGCGGCATTCCATGCACCGCTGGCGGGAGTCATGTTCTCGCTGGAGGAGATACACAAGAACTTTTCCGTATCGGTGCTCACTTCCGTGATGACGGCATCCCTTACTGCCGATATACTGAGCACTCTGGTTCTGGGCACCGACTCCATATTTCGTTTTGAGATAACGGAAGTGCTGCCGACGGGATATTACTGGATGATACTGCTGCTGGGAGTTATACTGGGGCTTCTGGGGGCGTTTTACAACTGGTTCACGCTGAAGGCGCAGTCGCTCTACGGCAGGATAGGGAAAGGCGGCAACGCCGTGAAGCTGATGATACCGTTCATGGCAGCGGGGGTTTTGGGGTTCACGTTCCCGGATCTTTTAGGCAACGGGCACGATATGATAACACAGCTGACTCACACGGACATGATGTTCGGCACGGTGATGCTGATACTGGCAGGCAGGTTCCTGTTCTCGGCGGTCAGCTTCGGCTCCGGTGCGCCGGGCGGCATATTTTTCCCGCTGCTGGTCATCGGAGGATATATAGGAGGGGCTTTTGCCACGGCAGGCGTTCAGTACATGGGGCTCGATCCCGTATATGTGAACAACTTCGTACTGCTGGCGATGGCGGGGTATTTCGCGGCGATAGTCAGAGCGCCGCTGACCGGTATAATACTGATATTCGAAATGACCGGCAATCTCAACCACATGCTGTCCCTGTCGGTCGTTACCATAGTGGCGTATGTGGTGGCGACGCTGACAGGTTCGAGGCCGATATACGAGAGCCTGCTGGAGAGGTTCATGGAAAAGAACGGCGGGAAAACTGACGCGGACGAAAGCGTGAAGCAGAAAATACTTGCGAATTTCGTCGTGGAAAAGGGCTCGGTGCCTGACGGGAAACTGATCGGCGAGATAGAGTGGCCGGACAACTGTCTGCTGGTGGCGGTCCAGAGAGGGGCCGAGGAGCTGATACCGCGGGGAAGGACGAGACTGCTGGCAGGAGACATGATCGTGACCATGGGCGATGAGCGCGACATGGACGCAGTGCGTGAAAAGATGGAAGAGCTCTGCAGAGGGCTCTAGGATGATATGTATGGCTGTCGCTTCGCAGGAAAGCGGCAGCCTTAATAAATTCTTAAAGCGCCAGTATAGCCGCGTCAATGGCAATGACGGGCGCGCTATGGTATAATCTTACCGTTAAGGAGGCATATCACAGTGATACAGCTAAAGAACGTTTCGAAATACTATTACAGCAAAGGCATGATCGCCAGCGGGATCTCGAAAGTGAACCTCGCGTTCGAGATAGGAGAGTTCGTGGTGATAACGGGCGAATCCGGCAGCGGCAAGACGACGCTGCTCAACGTCATATCGGGGCTCGACTCCTATGAAGAAGGCGAGATGTATATAGACGGAAAGGAAACCAGTCATTACCGTGCGTCTGATTTTGAGGATTACAGAAAGCGTTACATAGGCAACATATTCCAGCATTTCAATCTGGTCAACAGCTATACCGTATATCAGAACGTGGAGCTGATACTTCTCATAAACGGATACTCGAAGGAAGAGATAAAGCGCAGAGTGCCGGAGATAATAGAAAAGGTGGGACTGACTTCCCATTCGTCCACGAAGGTGTCGAAGCTCTCCGGCGGTCAGAAGCAGAGAGTGGCGATAGCCAGAGCTTTAGCAAAGGATACGGATATAATAGTGGCCGACGAGCCGACAGGCAACCTGGACAGCGTTTCGGCGGAAGGTATCGTGGAGCTGCTCAGCGAGATCGCCCACGACAAGCTGGTCATAGTGGTGACCCACAATTACGATCAGTTCGCCAGATACGTGACGAGGAAGATAAAGATGCACGACGGGAAGGTCGTGGAAGACGTACGGGTCAGAGAAGAGGGCTGCGTACCGGCGGCAGCGGTCATGCGTTCGGAAGACGACAGGGAAGAGCACTACGGCAAGAGCATGAGGGTTTCCAGCAAACTGAGGCTGGGAGTGAGGAACACGTTCAACATAATGCCGAAGTTCCTGCTGATGCTGGCTGTGTTCGTGTTCGTGGTGTTTGCGGTGACGTCGCAGTACACGGCGTTCCTCAATCAGGAGGAGCAGGAAGACAGCCTTGGATACAACGACTACTTCTACAATTACAGCGAAGATCGTGTCGTGCTGAAGAAAACGGACGGTTCGGCCTTTATGGAGGATGATATAAATGCCATCGGCAATGTGGCCGGAGTAAGGTCGATAGCCGTCAACGACATACTGCTGGACACGCCTCTTTACATAGAGAGCGATGACATGTATTACGAGGCGTACCCGAGATCGATAGGGGAATTCGACGGGAATCTCGTATCGGGAAGGATGCCGGAAGCCGACAACGAAGTCATATTCGCGGCGGTAAAGGATGACTTCGATGCGGAAATGATAAAGGCGCTCATTGACAGGACGTTCCGCATAGATCTGGGAGAAGATGTGGCCGTGGATCTGACCATAACGGGATTTGCGTACAGAGATGCGGGCGACGGAGCGTTTTCATATACGGGAGAGCTCTACGCCACCGATGATATGATAAACACGATACTGACGGAGACGTACAGTACAGGCAGCACCGTGACGACGACCGTCAACGGCAAGGTGCAGCAGTATATGGAAGGAAACGCATTCTACAGGCTCGTACCCAACAGCCGTGTGGAAGAAGGACATGCTCTGGTGGCCGAGGAGCTGGATAACTTTTACGGCGAAAACGACGGAGCAAAAGGCAAGACCATAACGGTAACGGCGGAGAACATGTTCTATACTCAGTCCGTGGATCTCACAGTCGATGAAGTGTATACGTCGAGGAATTTCGAGAGCATCACGGGAGTATCGGATTACGAGAGCAACAACGGCACCGTATACGTGAGTCAGAAGGATTACGACAGGCTTTTCAACAGGGGCAACTATCAGGCTTCCGTATATGTGAGGGATGCCGATGAGATGGAACCCGTGCTGGATGCACTGGAAACGATGGGTTATACGACACTGCCTCTTAAGGATACGCTGATAAGCATGTTCAGCGACATGACTTCCATAGTGCGGGTGCCGGTAACGGTAGTGCTGATAGTGGCGCTGTTCTTCATAGCGTATTTCGTCATCAGGCTCATACTGAGGTCAAGGGCGTCGTATTTCAGCATACTGAGGATGCTGGGACTGGCGAGGAAGAACATCAGGAGGATACTGGACGTGGAAATGCTGCTGACGTTCAATATCGCCTACGCAATATTCATAGCCTGCGTGGCGCTGGTGAAGACGGGAACGGTGGATGTGGAGTACATAACCGCACTTGTCGAGTATATGCACGTTAAGGATTATGTGATACTTTACGCTGTGACGGCGATCATGGCATATCTCATTTCGGGTAAGTTCGCGAGGACGCTGTTCAGGAAGACGGCGATGGGCGCGTACAGAGAGGAGGAATGATCATGGTAAAGCTGGAGCGTGTGAACAAGTATTTCAACAGGAACAGGAAAAACGAGATCCATGTCATAAACGAGACGACTCTCAGTATGGAGGAAAAAGGTCTCGTGGCGCTGCTGGGACCCAGCGGATGCGGCAAGACAACGCTGCTGAACGCCATAGGAGGGCTCGACAGGGTGGACAGCGGCGATATATATGTCAACGGTCAGAAGATCACTGGACGGTTATCGTCAAGCGTAGATAAGATAAGAAACCTCAATGTGGGGTACGTGTTCCAGAACTACAACCTGGTCGACAACATGACGGTGTTCGACAATGTGGCGATAGCCCTCAGGATGGTGGGCGTAAAGGATAAGGACGAGATAACGGAAAAGGTCAACTACGTTCTTGAAAAAGTCGGCATGTACAGGTACAGGAACAGGTACGCCGATATGCTCTCGGGCGGAGAACGCCAGAGGGTCGGTATAGCGAGAGCCATCGTAAAGGATCCGGCTGTCGTCATAGCCGATGAGCCTACAGGTAATCTGGACAGCAGGAATACCCTTGAGGTCATGAACATAATAAAGGCCATATCGGAGGAGAAGCTGGTGATCCTGGTGACCCACGAAGAAGATCTGGCGGAGTTTTATGCGTCCAGGATAATAAGGCTCCTTGACGGCAGGGTCATATCCGATGAACGCAACGACGGTGCGGAAGATCTCGATTATCGTCTCGA
>CASEFF010000101.1 GCA_949287115.1 uncultured Bacillota bacterium
AAATCATATTCGAAAACAATACCTATCTCTCCGCCCAAAATATATTCAGGCAATATATAGATGAATATCAACAATAAAACGCCACCTATAGCAAACAAACTTATCAATTTACTGTATTTGCTATATGCGATCATCATCAAAGCAAGCGCAATAGTCACGATAAGTGCTGTTACAATTATCCCCATCGATGTACCAAACCCATGACTAAGTATTTCTGCCATGAGGATGATTGCGTTCATGGATTCATTTTCAATCCTCATTATAGGTAAGAATAAAGAAATTATGACAACTATACCGCATATTATGTATGTCCAGCTTCCTACCGTTTTTCGGTTATTTTCCACCATGGTCTCCTCCCGTTGATTTTTATAAAACTTCTCGTCTTTTGTCCTATCATAGGACAACTATTTCTAAAAAGTATTATACCATAACTTTGTCTTATTACAAGACAATTTCATCACCACAACTCAGAGGCGGGACGATGGCAAGGATAATAGATACCGAAAACAAAAATCTCATAGGCGACAACGTCAAAAAATATCGCCAGCAGCAGAAGCTGAGTCAGCAGCTCCTGTCTGACCGACTGGAAACGCTCGGCATCTACATATGCCGCGGCTCGATATCCAGGATAGAAGACAAGTCGAGGACCGTGACCGACATAGAGCTGTACGGGCTTTCAAAAGTTCTCGGCGTCCCCATAGACGATCTGCTCGACAATATAAAAACTCCTTAAACGACGATCCCATCATCGCTTAAGGAGTTTTATCGTATATCACGGTTCATCTATACCACTGTACAACGTTTCTTCACTTCTCCGGCTCGTACTGGAAAGTCGGCATCGGCTGGAGCTTGAAGAGGTTCATCTTATGCATGCGGTCTATCTTCGCCTTCGTTTCGGCATCCTCGCATACGCCTTCGCGTATGTACCTGTCCAGCACCGCATATGTGAATCCCAGATTGTCTTCATCGGTGAGACCGCAGAGACCGTCGATAGGTACTTTGTCAACGAACATATCCGGAAGTCCGGCAGCTCTGCCGACTGCTTTGACTTCCTGCACCGTCAGCTTCGACAGCGGGCTGAAATCCCCGGCTCCGTCTCCGAACTTCGTATTGTATCCCACCCAGTCCTCGGAAAGATTGCACGTATTGGCCACTCTGCCGTTCACGCTCTGGGAAACGGCATACAGAACTGCCATTCTCAGTCTCGGCGGCAGGTTTACCTTCGCCTGACCCTCGAACTTCCCGAAATGCTTTTCCAGTTCTCCCACGACTCCCGCATAGGCATCCTTTATATTGACAACTATGCCCTCTATGCCGAGATGCTCCACCAGCTTATGGGAAACATCGATGTCAAACTGCTCTCCGTTGGGCATCATGACCCCCAGCACCCTGTCCTTTCCGAGGGCTTCGACGCACAAAGCCGCAACGACGGAACTGTCCTTGCCTCCCGAAAGTCCCACTACTGCCTTGCATCCCTGTCCGTTTTCCTCGAACCACTTTCTTATCCACTCCACGATATCGTTTTTCGTCTTCTCTGCGTTGAACATCGTCTTACATTCTCCTCCCGTTCAGTATTTTATATCTATCTGACATGTTTCCATCGCCTTCAGAGCCCTTTCATGGCTTTCGGGGCTCACACCCGCACAGCACCGGGCATCCACCGATATCGGTACCTCCGGCATCCTGGCCTTTATCAGCAGCGCATTGGAAATGACGCATATATCGGTACAAAGGCCCACAAGCTCAATGCTTTCGGGAGCCTTGCCGCCATCGGCCATGGCAAGCACATCCGCCAGCTTCCACGAGCCGAATGTCGTCTTGTCTATGACTTCATGACCTTCACCGAAAATATCCCCGGGTATCTCCCATCCGGAAGACCCTTTTATACAGTGAGGCACCGGCAGCTTCCTGCCCTCCTGCGTTTCCAGATAATCGCTTTCATGAGTGTCCCGCGTGAATATCACCATATCCTTCGCGCGTTCATACTCCGCTATCTTCCTCTTCACTCCATCCACTATGGCAACGGCCTCATCCGTTCCCAAAGCTCCGTCTATGAAATCCCTCTGCATGTCCACGACAACAAGAACCTTCATATTGCTATCCTCTTTCCATCCTCCGTGACAACCGCATCACCAAATACATGTTGAACATATCCGCGATCGGTGCTATCATTATTATATTATGAAAACCAAGATAAATATACCACAACTTTATAAACTGAAAAGATCCGACAGGGAAAAGCTCGTCCTGACATATCTCGACGCATTTTCGGAATATCCGAAGCTCATGCGCGCTTTCAGCGACAGGAAGACCCGTCTTCTTGCTCTCGAAGCGACCCTCAGGTTCTACACTACTTACGACCTGACATACGGATCGGGATTCAGTCTCGACAGCGACGTACATGAAGCCGTGCTGCTGATCCACTCGGATCACATGAACTATACGAGATTAAAACACCTGCTGGCAGGCAGCTACAGCCGTGCATACAGATCCGTAATGAACAAACTGAGCAGGGAAGACAGACGCACGCGCATTGCCCTCTTTGATGAACTTGACAGACTCGAAAAAGACATCGACCTTCCAAAGCCTCATATCTATGCCGATTTTCTTGGTGTTGCCGGCGAATACCAGCACCAGGGACGCGGCCGCAGACTCATGTCGCAGGTATGCGCCTATGCCGACAGCGTAGGTCTTCCCATAATGCTGTTCACCAACACGGCCGACGACATAAAGTTCTACCAGAGTCTCGGCTTTCACATCATCGACGAAACATCATCCGAAAAATTCGGATTCGTCAATACGTATATGCTGTACGAGCCATCCGCTACAGAGCCTTCATCATCGCTTTGATGATGGCTCTGGCGTTTATTACGTACGCTTCCACAGGCTGGACCTTCTCGAGAGCGGGGTTCCAGTATTTTTTTATGTATTCTTCCACCATCTCATCTTCGCCGAGAG
>CASEFF010000102.1 GCA_949287115.1 uncultured Bacillota bacterium
CTGAAGATAGACAGAAAAAGGCTTTACGAGCTGGTGTCTCAGGACGAGATAATGTTCGCCACCATACACGAGAACATCGTGGTGCGCAAAGGCGAAAAACTGGCAGGTACGCGTATAATACCGCTCTTCGTATCGGAAGAAGTCCTCGGCAGAGCCGAAGACATATTGAAGGACGGACCTGTAATATCGATAAAGCCTCTTAAAAAGATGCGTGTGGGCGTAGTCACCACAGGCAGCGAAGTCTACAACGGCATCATCGAAGACGCTTTCGGGCCGGTACTCATACGCAAGTTCGGCGCTCTTGGAAGCGAAGTGGAAAAGCAGCTCTTCTCCGACGATGATGATGAAATGATAGCGGACTGCATCAGACAGCTCATCGACGAAGGCATGGATATCGTCGGCATAACGGGCGGTATGTCCGTCGATCCGGATGACAGGACTCCTTCCGGCATCAGAAAGGCCGGCGGCGAAGTCGTAAGCTACGGCGCTCCGGTGCTCCCGGGAGCCATGTTCATGCTCTCGTATATCGGCGACGTACCGGTTGTCGGGCTCCCCGGCTGCGTCATGTACAGCCGCACCAGCATATTCGATCTCATCGTTCCGAGACTGCTGGCAGGAGAAAGGATCACCAAGCAGGACATAAACATGCTGGCCCACGGCGGGCTGTGTCTCAACTGCGAAACGTGCACGTTCCCGATCTGCGGATTCGGCAAGGCGTGATACGACACACTCTCGCGATAAAGGAGAGGCGGATGACGATGTTGCCATCGTCATCCGCCTTTTGCATGTGCTCTATATGATATACTCTTTTACATATCCACAGGCTCGGCCCCGTGCTGCTGCAGCACGTTCGTCAGTGCCGATGCGCTGCTGCTGTGGGTCCGGGCTATCCTTATCCTGTTGCGTTTTGCCTCGCTCACGGCGCTCTTCACCATCTTGTGCGACACGGTATTGGTCAGCAGTATCATCAGATCGGGCGTGCCCAGATTTTTCTTGAATCCGCTCCGCTCCTTTACGAACACCTTGGCATCACATCCATGCTTTTCGCATATCTCCTCGTACTGCCGCACCATCCTCTCGTGACCGCCTATTATCACAACACTCATAAAAACCTCCTGTCACACGTCCCGCTGTCCCGTAAATTCTTCCCGGTTCTTTATGCTCTTTACTTTCTTTATGTTTTCACCATTCAATGCATGCCGTCCGCAAGCACAACGCAGTTTCGGTTAGTTTTTCCTAACTAATGGGCTCAAATATGCGGGCACGCCCGGTCGAGTCATGCCCGCACATCGCTTTTTGTTATTATGGATACTATGGTCTTGTTAGTTATCACTAACTACAGTGATATAATACCTCATACGCCCCCTTCTGTCAACAGTTTTTTCAAAATTTATGCTTTATTTAGAGTCTTCCAAGAGCCCACCGGATTTCCTGCAGTTGTCATTCTCCACATCCGTATACGACTGCAAAATTTTCAACGTTTGCTGTTTCGACGCCGCCGATATTGCCTTCGATACATCAAAAAAGCCTTAATTTCCCCTTTACGAACTGCTCCGAACGCTCAGAACCCATTGTTTTTTACAGTCGCTTCACGAAAAACAACACTGCAACTGCAAAAGTATTGTCAGGGGCAGCCAAGGCCCGCCGGAAAGCATCAGGCGCTGTCAGTAAACAGCGTCTCTCTGCCGGAGGGCCTCCGACAGGTATCATGTCCTCAATACAGCCATGACTGCAAAAGAAAACTGCCTACCGGTCTTCCGACCGATGGGCAGCTTTTGTCGCTTTTTTTAACTACTCTATTATCCTTCTTACCGTCGTGATGGCTCCGCAGCTCGATACAGGCGAAACCTTTATTCCTCCGCTCGGTGTGGAAGCGTGGATCATGTTGCCTCCTCCGATATAGATGCCTATGTGACCTGCATAGCAGATGAGGTCTCCTGCCTTCGCTTCGCTGTAGGATACGCCCTTACCGCAGTTTGACTGAGGACCTACCGTTCTCGGGAGAGATATACCAAAGTGAGCGTATACGCTCTGTACGAATCCCGAGCAGTCGGCTCCGTTGGTAAGGCTCGTTCCGCCATACTTATAAGGGTTGCCCTGGAACTGCATCGCAAAGTTCGCAACTGCGGCTCCGCTGCCGCTTCCCATGACCTTACCGCCGTAATCGGCTCTGACCGTGTCTCTCGGTCTTTCCTTCGTACCCTTGTATACTACGGCATCCACCGACTCATTCAGCAGCGCCGTATCAACGACTTCCGATGTGAGAACAGCGCCGTTCACGCTGGTTATCTCGTTGGTAACTATCTGATCTCCGTCCGAGCCCTTGCTCTTCACTTCGCTCTGACCCTTGTAGAGATCGTCGCTTTCCTTATACTCCGTGCCGGCCTCGACTTTTTCCACCGAACCTATCTCGGCGCTTATCGTTACCGAGAAGAGCGGTTCTTCCTTGGCGTTCTCTTCCAGTATGTAATCAACAGCCTCTTCTTCCGTCAATACCGTCGGTGCCTCTTCGCCGCGCTTCAGGTTCTTATCGTCGACTTCCAGCGCCTTATCCACCGATATGGAGTTTATCTGCGCTCCGTCAGGCGTATATTCCTTTACCACGGTCTCTATTACCCGTTCCGCAGTATCGGAATCCTCAACCAGAAACAGCTCTTCACCTCCGGCCGTCACCACATACGGATCTTCCACCTTCGTTCCGTCTGCGTAGACTGCATATGGCTTTGTAACATTCAGGACAACCACTGACGCAACTGCCAGAATTACAACCGCCGCTATACATACGAGTGCTTTCTTGTAATTCCTCAATTTTGTAATCATAGTTTCCTCTCTGTGGACAAAATCGATATCGCCGCTTTGCCGCCGCGATGACTTTGCCGATGATTTCTTCTACTCAACAAACGATCATTACTTATACATAGTACTTGAATATTATACAGTACATTTCATATTCTTTAAAGAAAAGGCGGGATTTTTTCACAGAAACTTCAATTTCTGATCGCGTCACCGGAGCCGGCACACCCCCACCCCACAAATATATGTTCCCGCCGCACCTCTGCTACGCCAGACCGTATTCCGCCGCCAGCTTCCTGAACCCATCCATTGAATTCACTATGGTCTCGTGGGAAACGCAGTAAGCGAGCCGTACGTATCCCGGACATGCGAAAGCCGTTCCCGGCACCATAAGTATGTTGTACTTCTTCGCCGCGGCGCAGAACAGATTTTCGTCCTCCACAGGCGACTTGAGGAACATGTAGAACGCGCCTTCCGGCTTCACGCAGTCAAATCCGCAGGCTTTCAGTCCTTCGTAGAGAGCCGTCCTGTTCCTGTCGTAGTAGTCGAGATCCACCTGAACGTCCACGCATCTTCCTATGACCTTCTGCTGCAGGGATGGCGCGTTGACGCATCCGATGATCCTGTTGGCGTTGGACGCCGTATCGAAAACGAGCTCGCTGTCCTCAAGCTCCGACGGAATAACGAGATATCCGATCCTCTCGCCCGGTATGGAAAGGGACTTGCTGTATGAATATGCAACGATGGTGTTGTCGTAGTACTTAGTGACATAAGGCACTTCCACTCCGCCGTACGCCAACTCCCTGTAAGGCTCGTCCGATATTATGAATATGGTCCTTCCCAGTTCCTTCTGCTTTCTTTCCAGTATCCCGGCTATCTTCTTTATCGTGGCTTCGTCGTATATAACGCCTGTAGGATTGTTAGGGGTGTTGAGGATGACCACCCTCGTCTTCTCGCCGATGAGCTTTTCGAAGCTCTCCATGTCGGGATAGAACGTCTCCCTGTCCGTAGGCGCCTGCACGACCTTGCCGTCGTAATTGTCCACATACCAGTTGTATTCGAGGAAATACGGCGCGAATATTATGACCTCTTCTCCCGGATTCAGTACGGTCTTGAGTGCCACGTTGAGACCGCTGGCCGCTCCCACCGTCATCAGTATGTTGCCGCTGCCAAAAGAAGTTCCGAATCTCCTGTTGAGGGAGTCCGCTATGGCCTCTCTCACGTCTTCAAATCCGGCGTTGCTCATGTATCCGTGGAGCGTTCCCGGGTCCTCCTCTTCGAGGATATCCTTTATCGCCTGCTTTATCTCATCCGGCACGGGAGCGTCCGGATTTCCAAGGCTGAAATCGTAGACGTTTTCCGCTCCGAACTTCGCCCTCATCCTGTCCCCTTCCTCGAACATCGTCCTTATGGCCGAATTGTTTGCCATGAGGGGTTTCATCTTGTCTGCTATCATGTCATGTCTCCTTTTCCTATATCTGTGCGTCCTTTACCGACTCGAATTCCTCGACGATCTCCTCCGACGGCTTCGTCAGTATGCTGAATATTATTATGGCCAGCGATGAGAATATGAAGCCCGGTATTATCTCGTATATGTCGAATATGCCGCCCGACAGATTGTACCACAGAAGGTCCGTGACTCCGCCTACCACCATGCCGGCGATGGCGCCTGCCAGCGTCATCCTCTTCCAGAAGAGGGAGAACAGGATCAGCGGTCCGAACGTGGCTCCTATGCCGCCCCATGCGCAGGACACGAGGTTGAATATGGAGCTGTCGGGATCCAGTCCCAGGAATATGGCTATTACCGATACCATGAAAACGGCCACCCTGCTGACCCACACCAGTTTCTTGTCGTCGGGGTCCTTCTTGAAGAGTATCGCATATATGTCCCTGGATACGGACGACGCCGTTACCAGCAGCTGTGAGCTTGCAGTACTCATGGTAGCCGCCAGTATTGCTATCAGCAGCACGCCCGCCACTACAGGATTGAAGAGGGTATCTATCATCTCCATGTAAACGGTCTCGCCGTCTGCCAGATCAGGCATGAACGCCTTGCCTACTATACCTACGCACACGGCGGCCGACAGCGTCAGTACGACCCATACCATCGCCATTCGTCTCGATGTCTTTATCATCTCGGAATTCTCTATGGCCATGAACCTCACCAGGATGTGCGGCTGTCCGAAGTATCCGAGACCCCATCCGAGAGCCGATGCAAGGAGCAGATTGTCTATGGCTCCGCTCTCCGTCTTTGGAAAGAATCCCAGCGTCTCAGTCGTCAGCTCCGACAGCTTCATGGCTACCGCGTCCGGTCCTCCCACGTGTACGCATGCGACGATCGGCACGATCAGCAGGGCGAAGAACATTATTATTCCCTGTATCGTATCGGTCCAGCACACCGCCGTGAATCCGCCGGTAGCCGTATATGCGAGGACTATTATCGCCACTATTATCATTCCCAGCGTGTAATCCATGTCGAACACTGTGGTGAACAGCTTTCCGCCTGCCACCATCTGGGACGACGTGTACACGAGGAAGAATATTACGGTGAACACTCCCGCCACCATCCTCAGTATGTGCTTCTTATCGCGAAAACGGTTCTCGAAGAAATCGGGCAGCGTCAGCGCATTGCCTGCCACCTGCGTATATTTCCTGAGCCTTCTGGCCACGAACAGCCAGTTGAGATATGTTCCAAGCGCCAGTCCCACTGCCGTCCATATTGCCTCCGACGTTCCGGCGTAAAGTATATACGCCAGCCCCGGCAGACCGGTCAGCAGCCATCCGCTCATGTCCGACGCCTGCGCCGACATGGCGACAGCGATAGGAGGGAGTTTCCTCCCTCCCAGTATATATTCGGACATATCGTCCTCTTTGTTGTAGTACTTCATTCCTATGACGACCATGACCCCAAGATATATGACGAACACGGCGCCGATTATTATCGTATCCATAAGTTACTTCTTCTCCCTGTTTTTTATATTTTATGCGGGCGGCGGCACGCCGCTGCCCGCACTGTGAACTTTATTTCTTCTCTATCCTGTCTACACCCATGTACGGCCTGAGCGCCTCGGGTATCACTACCGACCCGTCGGCCTGCTGGTAATTTTCCAGTATGGCCGCGACGGTCCTTCCGACCGCCAGTCCCGAACCGTTGAGAGTGTGCACGAATTCCGGCTTGCCCTTTTCCGCAGGTCTGAACCTTATATTGGCCCTCCTTGCCTGATAGCTCTCGAAATTGCTGCAGGACGAGATCTCCACGTATCTGCCGTAGCTCGGCATCCACACTTCGATATCGTAGGTCATCGCCGAGGAGAATCCCAGATCTCCCGTGGAGAGTCTTACGACCCTGTAAGGTATCTCCAGCCTCTGAAGCACTTCTTCCGCAGCTCTCGTCAGAGACTCCAGCTCATCGTAGGAAGTTTCCGGTTTTACGAACTTCACCAGCTCCACCTTGTTGAACTGATGCTGCCTTATGAGTCCTCTCGTGTCCCTTCCGGCAGATCCCGCTTCCTTCCTGAAGCACGGTGTGTATGCCGTATAGTATACCGGCAGCTCCGCCTCATCCATTATCTCATTCATCCTCAGGTTCGTCACCGGCACCTCTGCCGTCGGTATCAGGAAGAAATCCTTTGCCGGCACGTGGAACATATCGTCCTCGAACTTCGGCAGCTGTCCCGTACCTATCATGGCGTCCCTGTTTACCATGAACGGCGGCAGTATCTCCGTGAACCCGTGCTCCTCCGTATGAAGGTTGAGCATGAAGTTTATCACCGATCGTTCGAGGCGTGCTCCCATACCCTTGTATACGGTGAACCTTGTGCCTGCTATCTTTGCCGCTCTTTCAAAATCCAGTATGTCCAGATCTGCTCCCACGTCCCAGTGGGCCTTCTGCTCAAAGTCGAACTCGCGCGGCTCGCCCCACTTCCTCAGCTCCACGTTGGCGCTGTCGTCCGCGCCCACCTGCACATCCTTATACGGCGTGTTCGGTACGTTGAGGAGAGCGTCTCTCAGATCGGCCTCCACCTGACTCACCTGAGCATCGAGGGTCTTTATCTCTTCCGACAGCTTCTTCATCTCCGCCATCAGCTCGCTGGCATCCCTGCCTTCCTTTTTCAGCACCGGTATCTGCTTAGAGGAAACGCTCTGTCTGTTCTTCATCTGCTCCACCTCGGCAAGCAGAGCTCTTCTCTTCTTATCGTACTCGCGTACCTTATCGATGCCGAAGTCTCCCTGTCCTCTCGATTCGACAGCTTTCTTCACGTTATCAAAATCATCCCTGATCCTTTTGATGTCTAACATTTTCCTCTCCTCCGTCAAAACCTAAAATAAATTTTTCTTGTATATCACGTAAAGCTCCGTAAGCTCTTCAACCTTTTCCTGCATCTCTATCTGCATATCCGATGCATCGTCGTAGTTGCCGCTGTCGAGAGCCTGTTTTATCCTCGTCAGCAGGCAGTACCTGTCGAGAGTGTCGCGTCCCAGGTAGTTCCTCAGCCTCTGTATCCTTTCCCAGTAGTGCCTGTCGTAATCCACGCAGTCCGTATCTTCATGAGCCTTGCAGCATGCGCGCACGAAATCCATCGTGTCCGGTATTATCCTGTCGTGGAGCTCCGTCGCCCACTGAGCTCTTATCGCTTCCCTGTAGGATTCCAGCGTTTTGTCGGACATCACGTCGTCCCTCTTGAATATGGCCAGCTTGTCGGCGTATTCATCGAAGGCTCTCATGTTCTCCCACACCGTCCGCGGCGCCCTGCCGAACAGCCTGTCA
>CASEFF010000103.1 GCA_949287115.1 uncultured Bacillota bacterium
CGCGCCGCGTCCTCTGCCTCCGCGGGCCGTTTCCTGCATCACATCCACCAGCGTGCTGCCTTTGCGCGAAGCGACCACTTTACCTATATATATGCCCCTGTTTTTCGGACTGTCTCCCGAAAGCAGATCCGCCCCCGGGTTTCCGCCAAGATATCCCTCGCAGGATCCGCCCCGGTTGAATATGCTCATCAGCTTTCCCATGTCCTCGTCCGACACTTCCACACTGCCGGTCTTTCCGTACATATCCAGGTACTTTCTGTAGACCGATGTCACGACAGCCACGTACTGCGGGGATTTCAAACGGCCTTCTATCTTCAGTGAATCCACCCCCGCTCTGCATATCTGCGGGAGCATCCCTATGGTGCACATATCCTTCGGGCTGAGAAGATACCCGGTCTTTCCGCTATCATCGGTATACGGCAGCCTGCACGGCTGCGCACACAGCCCCCTGTTGCCGCTCCTTCCGTCCGTACCGCCAAGTACGCGACTCATATGGCACTGTCCCGAATAGCACATGCACATGGCGCCGTGGACGAACACCTCCACTTCACACGGCTCCTCCGCCCCATGGCACACCTTCGTCACCCTGCCTATCTCCTCCAGCGTCAGCTCTCTGGCAGGAACTATCCTGGAAAACCCCCGGCGGGCTGCCCACAGAGCGCCGCCTTCGTTGTATATCGTTCCCTGCGTCGACATGTGCATCACCATTTCCGGCAGATATCTGCGTACCAGTCCGGCAAGACCCACATCCTGCAATATCACCGCATCGGCTCCCGCGCCGTAAAGGAAGTTGACATACGAAAAAGCCTTTGAAAGCTCGCTGTCCTTTATGAGCGTGTTTATAGTCACATACACCTTCACGTCCCTGTCGTGGGCGTAAAGTATCGCTTCCCTCATATCGTCATGAGTAAAGTTCTCCGCCTTCATCCTCGCGTTGAACAACGGTCCTCCCATATATACCGCATCGGCTCCGTTCTGTACCGCCGCTCTCAGCTGCTGCCATCCTCCCACCGGTGCCAGCAGCTCAGGTGTCCTGAACTTCTTCACGCTCCGCTCCTTTCGTCTGTCCTTCATCCTACGGGACTGGCACGGTCCGTTTCGCGCCGCCGTCCGTTTGTCGTTGATTGCCTTACCGTATTAGTATATAATGATTTCATACCGGAGGAAAGAGTATGAACAGGTTAAAAAAATACAGTAAGGACAAAAATTTCATCAAATGGAGTTTTTTCATCATATTCAACGCCGCCATGCTGTGCGTGCTGTTCTTCGTCATAAGGGATATCGGCACCATCCTATCGACGCTGTACGGCTGGCTGCGAACGCTGCTTGATGCTTTCTGGCCGCTGATACTCGGCCTCATACTTGCCTATCTGCTGGATCCCCTTTCCGAAACGATAGATTCCAGACTGATGTCACGGCTGATAAAGCTGCCGGACGATCAGGCAAAGATCGAAAAGAGAAAGAACCTCAGGCATCTGCTGAGCGTCATACTGACATATATAATAGCCATAGCCGCCATCATAGCCATCATATGCGGCTTCACGGTAATGATAATAGGCAACGTCGACTTCGCCGATCTGCCGGGAACGTTCTCGGAGTTCGTCAGAGGACTGACCCATTATGAAACGGCGTTCAGGAGCTGGATCGACGGCAACGTTCCGGCAGGTATGCTTTCCGAGAACCTGACGGATATAACGAATTCCGTCATGACGTGGATCAGCGACAACATCAGCGCCTCGTCTGTGATCTCGTTCTTCACCGGCATAAGCGGCAGCATCGTCGATATTGTCGTCGGGATCATCATCAGCATCTACCTGATGAAGGACAAGCAGTTCTTCCTCGGTCTGTGGAGAAAATTCCTGAATCTGACGCTGTCCGAAAGACATGTCGCCGTCGTTTCCGATACTCTCGGTGCGATAGACGGCGTATTTTCAAAGTTCATCAGAGGAGCCCTGCTGGATGCGCTGATAATCGCCCTCCTTTCGTCCATAGGACTTTCCATCATGGGATTGCAGGGAGCCGTGTTTATCGGCATATTTGCCGGCATAGCCAACGTGATACCTTACTTCGGCCCCGTCATCGGAATGATACCGGCCTTCCTCATGGGTCTGTGCACCGACGGGTTCTGGAGCGGCGCTCTCGCCGTCATAATTTTGCTGGTGATACAACAGATCGACTGCAACCTCATATATCCGAAGATCGTGGGTACGTCGACGGGGCTCCATCCGCTCATGGTATTGCTGGCCGTCAGCGTATTCGGATATTTCGGCGGCATCCTCGGTATGCTGCTGGCCGTTCCTATAGCCGGCGTGATACAGGTGTTCGTAAAGAAATGGGCTGCGAGAAAGGAAGCCGATACGTCCGGGGAAGAAAACACCATAGAAACACCATAGAAAACACCACAGAATGGAAAAGAGGTCGGGACAACTCCCGGCCTCTCTTTTATTTCATTTCCTATTCCTTCCA
>CASEFF010000104.1 GCA_949287115.1 uncultured Bacillota bacterium
ACGGGAAGATCGGCATTCGGCAACATCATCCCGACGAGCACGGGAGCTGCCAAGGCAGTAGGTCTCGTAATACCTTCGCTGGTGGGCAGGATGACGGGTATAGCTTACCGCGTACCTACCAACGACGTTTCGGTAATAGACGTGAACATACAGCTCAAGAAATCCGCCAGCTATGAGGAGATATGCCGCAAGATAAAGGAGGCATCCGAGGAAGGTCCACTCAAGGGCGTCATAGAGTATGTCGACGACGAAGTCGTTTCCAGCGATTTCATCGGCGATCCTCACACGTCGATATTCGATGCGAGAGAGGGTATACAGCTCAATGACAAGTTCTTCAAGCTCATAGCGTTCTACGACAACGAATACGGTTATTCCGTAAAGGTGCTTGAACTGATAAAGCATATGTACAGCGTGGACAACGCCTGATGATGACAATGGATCGAGCAGCGACAGACGGCACGGCGCCGCCTGTCGCTGGTTGATATTTTTGATACTGAAAGGAAAGGAAACGAAACAACATGAAAAAAACGGTCAGAGATATCGATGTCACGGGAAAGCGTGTCCTTGTCAGATGTGATTTCAACGTACCGATGCAGGACGGGAAGATCACCGACGACAGGAGGATAACCTCGGCTCTGCCTACGATAGAATATCTCGTGGACAAGGGAGCTAAAGTCATACTGATGTCCCACATGGGCAGACCGAAGGGAGAGCCCAAGCCGGAGTTTTCGCTGAAACCCGTGGCGGACAGGCTGTCGCAGCTTCTCGGCAGAGAAGTCATATTCGCACCGTCCGATACGGTAGTGGACGATAAGGTGAAGGAGACTGCAGCGGCATTGGAGCCGGGTCAGGTAATGATGCTGGAGAACGTAAGGTACAGGGCAGAGGAGACGAAGAACGAAGAGCCGTTCACCGGGCAGCTGGCACAGTTGGGCGAGATATTCGTCAACGACGCTTTCGGTACGGCACACCGCGCTCACTGCTCCACGGCCGGTCTGGCAAAGTACATGCCGAGCGTTTCGGGGTTCCTCATAGAAAAGGAAGTGAAGTTCCTCGGTGATGCGCTGGAAAATCCGGAAAGACCGTTTCTTGCCATCATGGGCGGAGCGAAGGTGGGAGATAAGATACCTGTCATCGAGAACCTGCTGAAAAAAGTGGACAGCCTCATGATAGCCGGAGGTATGAGCTACACATTCTTCAGGGCCATGGGATACGAGATAGGAACGTCCATACTTGACGAAGAGAGCATAGACCTGGCAAAGGACATCATGGATAAGGCAAAGGCTTCGGGAGTGGAGCTGCTTTTGCCGGTGGATACCGTGTGTGCGGCTGAATTCGATAACGACAGCGAAAAAGGCGTGTACGACAGGGACAGTATCCCTGCCGACATGATGGGTATGGACATAGGGCCTAAGACGATAGAGCTTTACAGGGGTGCCATAGCAAAGGCAAAGACCATCGTCTGGAACGGACCTGCCGGAGTTTTCGAGATGCCGAATTTCGCGGAAGGAACAAAGGCTATAGCTGCGGCGCTGGCAGACAGCGGCGCTGTTACCATAGTAGGCGGAGGAGACTCTGCCGCGGCAGCCGAGCAGTTCGGATATGCCGATAAAATGACCCATATTTCAACGGGAGGCGGCGCTTCTCTCGAGTTCCTCGAAGGGAAAGAGCTGCCGGGGATATTGTGTTTGGAGGACAAGTAGATGAGAGTACCATTCATTGCGGGGAACTGGAAGATGTTCAAGACGAGGGAGGAAGCCCGCGCCTTCGCCGCGGAGTTCAAAGGACTCTACGGAGGAACGGATGTGCAGACAGCGATATGCGCTCCGTTTACGGATCTTGAGACGCTGGTGGAGGAGTTCAGGGGAACGGACATAAAGGTCGGAGCCCAGAACGTCCACTTTGAAGATGAGGGAGCCTACACGGGCGAGATATCCGCAGCCATGCTGGAGGATATCGGAGTGGACTTCTGCATCGTCGGACATTCGGAGCGCAGACAGTATTTCGCCGAGACGGACGAGACGGTGAACCTGAAGCTCAAAAAACTGCTGGCGGGGACCATAAGACCTATAATGTGTGTGGGCGAGAGCCTGGAGGAAAGAGATGACGGCAAAGCCTTCGACAAGGTCAGGGGGCAGCTCCAAAAGGGGCTGGAAGGCATAGGAGCCGGAGACGCCGTGAAGATAGTCATAGCTTATGAGCCGATATGGGCCATAGGCACGGGCAGGACGGCGACGCCTCAGCAGGCGGAAGAGATGTGTGCCTTTATAAGGAACACGCTCATAGAGCTGTACGACGAGGACACAGCCGATGAGATGATAATACAGTACGGCGGCAGCGTGAAGCCTGCCAACGCAACGGATATAATGAACATGGATGAGATAGACGGAGCGCTCGTCGGCGGTGCAAGTCTCAAAGCGAAGGATTTCATGGAGATAATAGATTTCTGATCCCGCAGGCTCTTTGCCGGGGAACATCTGATGTCGCATATGTGCGACGTGTAAATACAGGAGGTAATGAACATGGCTTATATTGAAGACGTGATAGCGAGAGAAGTCCTTGACTCGAGGGGAAATCCGACGGTCGAGGTGGAAGTTATGCTGGAGGACGGCTCCGTCGGAAGAGCGATAGTACCGTCGGGAGCTTCCACGGGAGTGCACGAAGCCGTAGAGCTGAGGGACGGAGACAAGGAAAGATATCTTGGCAAGGGCACCCTCAAGGCGGTGGAGAACGTGAACGAGGTCATAGCGGATCAGATCCTGGGATGGGATGCTTTCGATCAGGTTGGTCTTGACAAGATGCTGATCGCTCTCGACGGCACGCCAAACAAAGGCAAACTGGGTGCCAACGCGATCCTCGGAGTTTCCATGGCCGTGGCAAGGGCGGCTGCCGAATCCCTCGGACTGCCGTTGTTCCAGTATCTCGGAGGCGTAAACGGAAAGGTGCTGCCTACTCCGATGATGAACATCCTCAACGGCGGATCCCATGCCGACAACACGGTAGACATACAGGAATTCATGATAATGCCGGTGGGAGCCGACAGCTTCAGAGAGGCTCTCAGGATGGGCGCAGAGGTGTTCCACAACCTGAAGAGCGTGCTGAAGGGCAAGGGCATGAACACTGCCGTGGGAGACGAAGGAGGCTTCGCGCCGAACCTTTCCACAAACGAAGAGGCCATACAGGTCATCATAGAGGCCATAGAGAAGGCGGGATACAAACCGGGAGATGATGTGAAGATCGCTCTCGACGTGGCTGCCAGTGAATTTTACGATGGGGACAAGGATATATACAACCTTACGGGAGAAGGCGTCAGCAGGACGGCTGAGGAAATGGTCGCCTACTACGAGATGCTCTGCGATAAGTACCCTGTAATATCCATAGAAGACGGTCTGGCTGAGGACGACTGGAAGGGATGGGCGTATCTGACGGAAAAACTGGGCGGAAAGATCCAGCTTGTGGGAGACGACCTGTTCGTTACCAATACCGAAAGGCTTGCCGAGGGCATAGAGAAGGGCATCGCCAACTCCATACTCATAAAGGTGAACCAGATAGGTACGTTGACGGAGACCTTCGACGCCATAGAGATGGCAAAGAAGGCCGGATATACGGCTGTTGTTTCCCACAGGAGCGGAGAGACCGAGGATACGACGATCGCCGATATCGTTGTGGGACTCAACGCGGGACAGATCAAGACGGGATCCCTTTCCAGGACAGACAGGATCGCCAAGTACAATCAGCTTCTGAGAATAGAGGAGCTTCTCGATTCGGCGGGTCAGTACGCGGGAAAGGACGCTTTCTACAACATAAAGAAAAAATAGGCAAAAATAGCCGATGCAGGAGCCAAAATCGTTGATTTTTTAAATACCCTGTGATACACTTATAAGGCTAATAAGTGAGCCCGACTTCGCTGGACACCTGTTGTCACCTTTCGGGCGACAGAACAATGAAGGAGGATTTGATATGGGAATAGCTCTTAAGATAGTGCTTGCTCTCGTGAGCGTCGTACTGACTATCAGCATACTGCTGCAGTCCAGCAACAGCGCGGGACTGTCAGGTTCGATAGGCGGAGGCGCGGAGCAGCTCTTCGGTAAGAGAAAGAGCCAGGGATACGACGGTATCCTCAGCAGGATATCGACGGTAACGGCAGTACTGTTCATAGTGTTATCATTGATCCTTGTAGCGATCGAATAGCGCCGGATCGCATGGATCTTTGCATAGACATTTTAACAAATCAGATTATTTAAATTCGCGCTGAACATACAGACAGGAGGTGCCATTGACGCCTCCTGTTGTTGTGCAGATGCGAGGGGGAGGTATCATTACAATGGAAATCATAGCAATTCTTTCCGTTGCCGCCGCGGTGATCGGTCTTATCGTGGCTGTCGGCCTTGCTTCGTGGATACGCAAAGCCGATGAGGGCAACGACAGAATGAAGGAGATCGCCGGATACATCAGAGAAGGTGCGATGGCATTCCTCAAGAGGGAATACAAGATCATGGCCATCGTTATCATAGTCATAGCGCTGCTGATCGGCTTCGGTCTCCAGAGTGTCACTACAGCCATCCTGTACGTGGTGGGCGCGCTGCTTTCGGTGCTGGCAGGATTCTTCGGAATGAACGTCGCTACGCTGGGTAACGTAAGGACGGCAAATGCCGCCAAGGAATCGGGAATGAACAAGGCTCTCAAGATAGCCTTCAGATCCGGAGCGGTAATGGGTCTGGCTGTAACTGGTCTCGGACTTCTTGGTCTGGGCGTAGTAGTATGTGTACTCGATCTGGCCACCGTTACGGAATGCATCACGGGCTTCGGATTCGGAGCTTCGTCCATGGCTCTCTTCGGAAGGGTAGGCGGCGGTATTTACACCAAGGCTGCCGACGTCGGCGCCGACCTTGTTGGTAAGGTAGAGGCAGGCATCCCTGAGGATGACCCGAGAAACCCTGCCGTTATCGCCGACAACGTTGGAGACAACGTAGGAGACGTTGCCGGAATGGGTTCCGACCTGTTCGAGTCGTCCGTGGGATCGATAATCTCCGCGGTTACGCTGGCTGCTGTTGCTGCTACAAATTCGGGCGGACTGTTCGATGAGACGACGGCTGCTCTGTTCCCGCTCATACTGTCGGGTATAGGCATCATCGCATCGCTGATAGGTATATTCATGGTAAGAGGTAAGGAAGGATCCAATCCTGCCAATGCCCTCAACATGGGTACTTATGTTGCCGGTATCATAGTTGTTATAGCCACCATCATCCTTTCGAAGGTGATGATGGGATCCTTCAGCTACGCTATCGCCATCATAGCCGGTCTCATAGTCGGCATAGCCATAGGAAAGATCACCGAGATATATACATCGGCTGACTTCAAATCCGTAAAGAAGATCGCGGAGCAGTCCCAGACAGGTTCTGCAACGACTATCATAAGCGGTCTCGGCGTTGGTATGATGTCCACGCTGTGGCCTAT
>CASEFF010000105.1 GCA_949287115.1 uncultured Bacillota bacterium
ATTCCTCGTACACGGAGAGCCGGAGTCAAAGGAAGCATTTGCCGAGACCGTGGACAAGGAGCTGGGTTATCACCCGATAGTGGTGACTGGCAATTCGGAATACACGCTGGAAAACGACGAAGTGGTCAGCATGGAACAGGCCATGAAGGACGAGGTGGACGAGGAGATGCTCAACGGCCTCAGGACGAACCTGTTCGATATACACAGGAGGATAGAGGACATCCTTTACAATACGAAGCTGGCGGTGGGCGACGACATATCGCCGGACAAGCTGAGCGAGATAAACAACATGGTGCTGGAGCTGGAAAAATCCACGATAAACCTGGGCTCTGCGGTCAGCGATGCGGATGACGGTGCGGAGAGCGGCATAGTCAAAAATGGGGATAGTGACGCACAGGCGGGACAGTAGTATCAGATGTGAGAAAAAACACTTTAAATCATCCTAAAACATTTTAAAACCCGCAGCGTATATGTTAAAATATATACAGGTATTTAGATATGTTATGGTTGATAGGGTGATATGAATGTCTGTTTTGAGCGGCATCAAGGAAAGCGTGCAGCAGGTGGCCGAGGCCATCAGCATCGCTGTGGGTCTCGAAGTGGAGATCGTTGATAACAAACTCAGGATACTGGGCGGCACGGGGTTTTACCACGGGCAGATAGGCAAGGAAGAGGAAGACGGGAATCTTGAGGGCAACTATCTGTACGCCAGAGTACTGCGCACCGGCAGGACCCAGTACGTTGAAGATGCCCAGAACTACAAGGGTTACGATACCCCGGTAGTCGGCAACACGAGGCTGGGAGAGCTGGCGGAGATCTGTACGCCCATAGTCCTCAAGGGAGACATTATAGGTATAATAGGTCTCGTGGCATTCACGGAGGATCAGAGACATATCATACTCCACAAACGGGAGAGCATGACGGTATTCGTGGAGAAGATGGCCGATCTTCTGGCGGCCAAGGCCGATCAGCAGGCCAGCCTTGAAAACGCGGAGGTTTCCAGAGACGAGATGTCGACGGTGCTGGAAACGGCCCACGAAGGGATATTCGCTCTGGACAGGAAAGGATACGTCAAGCACTGCAACAACAGGGCGGCGTCTCTTTTCGGCACCAACAAGGGCGACCTTATCGACAGGCATATAAGCGATATAATGCCGGGAAGTCCCGCCATAAAGGTGCTGGACACCGGCAGGGGATACATAGAGAACGAGGAGATATTCAACGTGGGAGGCAAGCGCCATCACTTCATCGTGACGGTAAAGCCTTTCATGTCGGGAGACGATATAGACGGTGTCGTAATTTCATTCAGGGATATTGAAGAAGCACAGAAACTCGTGTATAATTTCAATACGAGGAAGATAAAGAACACCGTAGACGATATAATAGGTATAAGCGAGAGCATAATGCTGGCCAAGAAGCAGGCGCTCATAACCGCCAGGAGCAACTCCACCGTGCTGATAACGGGGGAGAGCGGCACAGGCAAGGAGATGTTCGCCAAGGCGATACATTACGCCAGCGCCAGAGCGGATAAGCCATTCGTGACGGTGAACTGCGGAGCGATCCCGGAAAACCTTCTTGAGAGCGAACTTTTCGGATATGAGAAGGGGGCTTTCACGGGAGCCAGTGAAAAGGGCAAGGAAGGAAAGTTCGAGCTTGCGGACGGAGGCACCATATTCCTCGATGAGATAGGAGACATGCCGCTGCATCTGCAGGTGAAGATACTCCATGTGCTTCAGAACATGAGGTTCGACAGGGTCGGCGGCAGCAGGAGCGTCATGGTGGACGTCAGGGTGATAGCCGCCACCAACAAGGATCTGGAGAAGCTCATAGAGGAAGGACGGTTCAGGGAGGATCTGTACTACAGACTCAGCGTCATACCGCTTTCCATACCGCCTCTCAGAGAAAGAAAAGACGACATAAAGCTGCTGATGTACCATTTCCTGAAGAAGTACAACGGCTTTATGAACAAGAGCATAGAGAGATTTTCTCCGGACGTTGAAGCACTCTATATGGAACACGACTGGCCGGGAAACGTCAGAGAGCTTGAAAACGCGGTGGAGTACGGTACCAACATGGCTTTCGGCAACGTCATAACCATGGAGGAGGTGCCGGCAAGGATCCTCAGGCAGGAAGAGGAATCCGAACGGTTCAGGAATCTGGACAGACCCCTCGCCGAGCAGGTAAGGCTCTACGAGAAGGAGATAATCACGAAAAAACTGAAACAGCATAACGGAGTCAAGGAGAAGGTAGCCAAAGAGCTGGGCCTTTCACGAGCGACACTTTACAGGAAGCTCGCCGAACTGGATATAAATTAATTTTTATATAATTTTATTTTATGGAGGTTTGTTATGTTAAGAGAAGCATTACCTAAAGTAAACGGAACATTACCTGGTCCTAAAGCCAAGGCTATCCTGGACAGAAGAGCTGCTGCAGTTCCTAACGGTATCGGAACGGCTTACAAGGCAGTTATCGAGAGAGGCGAAGGCGCTATGTTCGAAGACGTAGACGGCAACATCTTCCTCGACTGGGTAGGAGGCGTTGGTGTACTCAACATCGGATAC
>CASEFF010000106.1 GCA_949287115.1 uncultured Bacillota bacterium
CCTTTTTTCGGCATCTATATCCAGTATGAACTGATCCACGTTGGGTATCAGCACCTTTTTCCCTCCGGGTCTTTCCACTTCGAATATGTCCTGAGCCGTATTCTGTATGACGTCCGTGACATGGCCCAGCACATCGCCTCCGTCTTCCACGACATTCATCCCTATTATGTCCCTGACGTAGTACCGGCCTTCCGGAAGCTCCGGAAGATCCTCTTCGGTTATGAAGACTTCCCTGCCTCTTAAAGCTTCGGCAGCGTTTCTGTCCGATACACCGGCCAGCTTCAGTATGACCATGTTCTTCCTTGTCCTCACCGACTCGGTTTCCATGAGGTCGCTTCCGATATACACGGCAGGCGTTGTCTCGTATATGGACGGGCTGTCGGAGTAATTGTAGACGCTGACTTCCCCCTTCAGCCCCACCACGTTCACTATCTTTCCTATCTTTATCTTTTCCATAATGACACCGCACCATATAAAGCGCGGGCACATATATCTCACAATATATGTGCCCTGCGACTCTATTGAACTATTTCAACTACCACTCTGAGATTTGCCTTCGTTGCGGCCGCCTTTACGACCGTACGTATGGCCTTGGCGATCCTGCCCTGTTTGCCGATCACCTTTCCCATATCGTCGGAAGCCACCTTGAGCTGTATCACCGTAGTGCCGTTGGATTGTGACTCTGACACCTCAACAGCCTCCGGATGCTCGACCAGCGACTTCGCGATCGTGCTAACCAGTTCTGACATTGGTACCACCGCTTTCTATAAAATACCGGTCTGCTTGAAGAGCTTCTTCACAGTTTCCGTAGGCTGTGCTCCGTTACCCAGCCACTTTTTGGCCGCTTCCTCGTCGATCTTGATGTCGACAGGATCCTTGAGCGGATTGTAGTATCCTATCTCCTCGATGAACTTTCCGTCTCTCGGCGACCTTATATCCGCTACCACTACGCGATAAAAAGGCTTCTTGTGAGCTCCCATTCTCTTGAGTCTGATCTTAACCATTTACTTATTTCCTCCCTGATCTATAAATATCTCTTTTATTTATTTCTCGGAGATCTAAAATCCCCGGAACATCCTGTTCATCCTGCCGGCTCCTCCCTTTCCGGAAAAGCTCTTCATCATCTTCTTCGCATCGTTATATCGCTTCACCAGCTGGTTTATCTTCGTGACGGACTGGCCGCTTCCCGCCGCGATCCTTCTCCTGCGGCTGGCATTGAGTATGCTCGGATCATCACGTTCTTCACGCGTCATCGACTGTATTATGGCTTCCATCTGGATGAATTCCTGCTCGCTCTTGTCGAGATTTATATTGTTTTTGGCGTTGGCATTGACACCCGGCATCATGTCCAGTATCTTCGCTATTCCGCCCATCTTCCTTATCTGGCCCATCTGATCGAGGAAGTCTTCAAGGGTAAAGCTGTTCTTCCTGATCTTCTTCTCCAGCTCGGCGGCCTTCTTATCGTCGTACTCCTCCTGAGCCTTCTCTATGAGGGTCAGCATATCCCCCATTCCCAGTATACGGCTCGCCATCCTCTCCGGATGGAACGGTTCGAGAGCATCGAACTTCTCTCCCATACCGACGAACTTTATCGGCCTTCCCGTCACTTTCTTTGCCGAAAGCGCAGCACCGCCTCTGGAATCACCGTCCATCTTCGTCATGATTATGCCGTCGATGCCGAGCTTCTCATTGAAACCTTCCGCTGCATTGACCGCGTCCTGACCTGTGAGGGCATCCACCACCAGCAGTATCTCGTGAGGTTTCACGGCCTGCTTTATCGTGACCAGCTCATCCATCAGCTCTTCATCTATCTGCAGACGACCCGCCGTATCGACTATCAGCACGTTGAAGCCTTTCTTCTCCGCTTCCTTCATCGCCGTCAGCGCGATCTTAGCAGGATCTTTGCTGTCCCTCATGGTAAATACCGGCGTATCCACCGCCTTGCCGACAACTTCCAGCTGATCTATGGCTGCCGGTCTGTATATATCACAGGCACAGAGCATAGGCTTCTTGCCGTTCTTTTTCAGATACGCCGCCAGCTTACCGCATGTCGTCGTCTTACCTGTACCCTGAAGGCCCACCATCAGATATACCGTAAAACCCTTAGGCGAGTACGTCAGCTTGCTGGCAGTACCGCCCATGAGCTCCGTCAGCTCTTCGTTTACTATCTTTATGACCTGCTGGGCAGGAGTGAGGCTTGCCATCACTTCCTCACCGAGAGCCTTTTCCTTTACGGCCGCGACGAATTCCTTCACGACCTTGAAATTGACATCGGCTTCGAGGAGCGCAAGTTTTACCTCACGCATGGCCGAATTTATATCGGCTTCCGTGAGGCTGCCCTTTCCTTTAAGCCCTTTAAATACTCCCTGCAGTTTTTCCGATAAACCTTCAAAGGCCATAGGATCAATCCTCCAACTTATCTATGATATCTCTGACCCGCTTCAGCTCCGTTACGGCTCCCGCCGCTCCCGGACCGCTGACCTTTTCAAGAGAGACGATTATACCGTCTATGATACCGTCTATTTCCCTCACGGCATCGCTGCTCTTTTGAAACTTTTCCACGAGTCCCAGTTTTTCCTCATATTCCATCAGAGCCTTCTCGGCGTTTTTCAGAGCATCATGCACGCCCTGCCTGCTGATGCCGAATTCTTCGGCTATCTCCGACAGTGACAGGTTCTCTTCATGATAGAGCTCCATCACCTGGCTCTGGCGCTTTGGCAGCAGCTTGCCGTAAAAATCGTAAAGCAGGCTGGCCCGCGCAATATCGTCTATTTTCATGGTCTTCACCCTTTACACCTCGTGTAGTATACACCGGCAGGGGCGCACTGTCAAGTTTTTTTACTTGATATTCAGCGATATTCGTCCCTGATTTCAATGGAAAATCAGGCAAATTCTATCGTTAAACTGCCTTGATCGATGTGACACCGACATTCCGGCAAAAAAAGACTGCCGGATCAGCATATGAAAACGTTGCTCAGCAGTCCTTTTTCAGTTGATATCATCAGGCTTTTACGCCGGTTACTTTTCCTCGTAAACGATCTCGCCATCGCACATGGTCATGACCGTCCTGCACTTCATGATCTCCTCAGGCGTAAGGTCGAAGAGGTTCCTGTCGACTACTATGATATCGGCCAGCTTTCCTTCCTCCAGCGTGCCTATGTCATCCCTGCCGTATGCGCTTGCCGCTCCCGACGTATATGCTACGAGGGCCTCCGCCAGCGTTATACATTCCTGCGGATTTGTGCTCGCCGGATTGCCGTCATCGTCAAGCCTTGTGATCGCCGCATAGATGCTCGGATATGGATTGAAATCAACAACCGGATAATCCGTTCCGAATGCCAGAGTAGCGCCCGCATCGAGCAGCGATCTGTGGGGCCACTCCCATCTGCATCTTTCCTCTCCGACTCTTCTCGGCTTTTCCATAAAGTCCAGAGTCAGATGATAAGGCTGCATCGACGGTATGACGTCCAGCTCCGCAAA
>CASEFF010000107.1 GCA_949287115.1 uncultured Bacillota bacterium
CATCCTGCTGACGTATTCGGAAAGCGTTACCAGCTCTTTTTCCGTGGATGAATAGAACATCACCAGATCCTGAAGTTTTTCCCTGTTGATGCCGAAGCCCTCATAGAGCCCGTATTTGAGCTGCAGTCCGAAATTTTTGAAAAACTCGACGTACTTTTCCCTTTCCGTCTTCTGCATGGACAAAAGCTCGCTCTTTATCTTCTTTTCAAGTCTCTGTGCTATTGCCTTGAGCTGTCTGTCATGCTGCAGCATCTCCCTCGATATGTTGAGAGAAAGATCCTGCGAATCCACAAGACCCCTGACGAAGCTGAAATAGTCAGGCAGCAGATCCGGACATCTGTCCATGATGAGGACGCCCGACGAATAGAGCTGCAGCCCCTTCTCGAAATCCTTCGTGTAATAGTTGTACGGAGCCTTGCCCGGTATGAACAGCAGCGCAGTATAGCTTACCACGCCCTCCACGTCCGTATGGATGACCTTTGCAGGATCGGCGTAGTCGTAGAATTTATCCTTGTAGAAATTGTTGTAATCCTCGTCGCTGATCTCGCTCTTGTTCTTCTTCCACAGCGGCACCATGCTGTTGAGGGTCTCCAGCTCCTTATAGGATTCGTATTCCTGCTCCTCCGGCTTCTTGTCCTCATCTCCCGCCTTTACGCGGTGCTTTTCCACCATCATCTGTATAGGATATCTGATGTAGTCCGAATACTTCTTCACCAGACTGCGCAGTTCGTATTCCTCCAGGTATTTGCCGTATTTTTCATCATCTGTATCTTCCTTGATGTGAAGTGTTATCTCCGTGCCGCATCCGTCCTTTTCGGCCTCCGTCACCGTATAGCCATCGGCTCCCGACGACTCCCACAGATACGCCTGTTCGCTGCCGTAGGCCTTGCTGAGTACGCTCACCTTGTCGCTCACCATAAACGCCGAATAAAATCCGACGCCGAACTGGCCAATGATGTCTATCTCATCCTTGCTGTCCATCTCGGCCTTGAAGTCAAGCGATCCGCTCTTGGCTATGGTACCCAGGTTCTTTTCCAGTTCCTCTTTTGTCATACCCATGCCGTTATCGATGACTTTCAGGATCCTGCCGTCCTTATCGGATTCCAGCCTGATGGAAAAATCATCCCTTGAGATCCCCGTATCGCCTTCCATCAGACTGTGATAGTACAGTTTGTCGATGGCGTCGCTGGCATTGGATATGAGCTCCCTCAGGAATATCTCCTTGTGGGTGTAGATGGAATTGATCATCAGATCAAGCAGGCGCTTTGATTCCGCCTTGAATTGTTTCTTTGCCATATATATCGCTCCTTTTATATGAATTTTTCAGCACATTTTATTAGCACTCATTATTATTGAGTGCTAATATTATTATACGACCTTCACGAAAAAAATCAAGGGGTAATCGTCATATTCCTGTCATATCTCCCAGACTTCCGCAAGGCGTTTCATTATCATCTCCATGTCGTCGTCGGGAATGGTGGGAAATCCCAGTAAAAGCTCGCCGGACGGGCGGTTTTTCCCGTCTATGTACAGCTCCTTCGTGTCATAGAGCCTGACTCCTATCGTCATACCTCTCTCTATCAGCTCGTCTGCAGTCAGCCCGCATCTGACCCGCATCAGTATATGTATCCCGGCATCGCCGCCGGATATTTCCACCCTATCTCCGAACGCCCGCTCCGCAGCCGTCATCAGTACGGCAAGTTTCCTGCGGTACGCCGTCCGCAGGCGGTTTATGTACTTCTGATAGTTGCCTGACGTCATGAAATCCGCCAGAGCCATCTGGTGAAGCGGGTTCACCCAGCTGTTGTACCGCCAGTAATACCCGGAATACCGCTCCACAAGACCCGGAGGAAGCACTATGTAGGCCGTGCGCATGATGGGCGCCAGAGACTTGGAAAACGTTCCCGTATATATGGTCCTGTCATATACGTCCAGAGCATGCATGGCGGGTATCGGGCTTGTGGCATATCTCAGTTCGCTGTCGTAATCGTCCTCTATTATATATGAATCCGTGTCCTCCGCCCATTGCAGCAGCTGTCTGCGCTTCGCCACGGACGTTACGGCTCCTGTCGGGAACTGATGCGACGGAGTGACGTAAAGGAGTGCGGATCTTACATCATCCAGCGGCTTTAACGCGACGCCGTCTTCTTCCACCGGCACGGGTACTATCCTGTAGTCGTGGTTCTCGAACACCGTTCTGACACCGTCGTACCCCGGTTCTTCCATGGCAAGAGTATCTATGTCCCCGCGAAACATGTTGATCACCACTTCCATGGAATGCTGCTGGCCGCACGTTATCACGACCTGCGACGGATCGCAGTCCACATCTCTTGCGCTCTTGAGATAACGCGATATGGCTTCCCGCAGATCCGGCTCTCCCCTTCTTATCGGATATCTCATGGC
>CASEFF010000108.1 GCA_949287115.1 uncultured Bacillota bacterium
CAGCATCTCCAGGATGCTGTTGTCGGCGATAAACCCTGCCTTTACGGCTTCGGCTATTCCATCCAGCACGATGTCGCGGGGCAGGGTAGAAAGGACGTCCGGGTCGAAGATGACAAGTGACGGCTGCCAGAAAGCGCCTGCGAGGTTTTTGCCTGCATCCAGGTTGACGCCTGTCTTTCCGCCTACCGATGAATCCACGGTGGCAAGGAGCGTCGTCGGCACCTGTAGGTAATCTATGCCCCGCATGTAGGTGGCTGCGGCAAAACCCGTCACATCTCCCGTGATACCGCCGCCGAGGGCGATCAGCATGTCGCTGCGTGAAAACCTGTTGTCGGCGAGAAAGTTGAGGATATCGGTGACGGTATTCATATTCTTGTTCTTTTCGCCGCCGTCGAAGATGTATTGGTATACATGGAAACCGGCACGTTCCAGGCTATGCCACAGTGCGCCGGAATCGCCGCCGTAGAGACCGGCGACCGTTCTGTCGGTCACGATGCAGAGCTTTTGTGCATTTTCCTTTGTCGCGGTGCCCGTTATGCCGGCGTCCGCCATCAGCCCGGCTGCCTGTGACAGCGCGCCCTTTTTCATGATGACATCGTATTTTTTTGAAGTTGAAACATGGATACGTATCATAGCAGATCCTTTCATCAGAATATCTCGCCGTCTATAAGCGCTTTCTTTTCCCGGCCGTCTCGCAGTAGCGCTCTCAGGGTGCCGGCATCGCCGGAACTGATGGCGTCTCTGTATTCTTTCAGGTGTTCCATCAGCGTGTCGATCTCGCGCGTGAGGTTTTCCGGATTTTCCAGAAAGAGTTCGGTCCACATATCCTCGTTGAGCTTTGCCACCCGCGTCAGATCCCTGTAGCTGCCTGCCGAGAATCCGGCGTGCTGCCGGGCGGTGGGACTTTTGATGTAGGCGTTGGAGACGACGTGAGCCAGCTGTGACGTGAAGGCTATCCTTCTGTCGTGTTCCTCCGGCGTCGTGATCTCGATGTTGGTGAAGCCGATGGAAGTGAAAAGATCCTTCAGTCTGCTCATGCTCTCGATAGGCCCCTTCGTGGCCGTGAATATCATGGAGGCGTTATTGAAAAGCGATTTTTTCGCGTAGGTGAAACCCGAATGTTCGATGCCGGCCATGGGATGCCCGCCGACGAAGAGGAAGCCCTTTTCTTCGGCAAGGGGTATTAGCCTGTCGCAGACCGGCTTTTTCACGCCGCAGCAGTCGACGACGATGGCGCCCGGCTTGAACATGTCGGCGTGACATGTAACGTAGTCGATCGTATCGTGAGGGTACAGCGCGACGATCACTATGTCGCACTGCGGCAGCAGCCTGTCGTTTAGGGGCTGCTCTATGGCGTCGATCAGCACCGCTTTTTTAACGACCTGATCGGATGTATCGTATCCGTAAACGGTATTATCGGTGTTCTGGCTTATGGCCTTGGCGAGAGAGCCGCCGATAAGGCCCAGGCCGACTATTCCTATTTCCATGTCAGCCTCCTATCCTCTGTAAGCGTACGGTCTGATGCTGTTCACTGCCTCCATCACATCGGCGAAGGCTTCCGGTGTCAGCGACTGGGCACCGTCGCACAGAGCTGCGGAAGGATTGTTGTGGACTTCTATCATCAGCCCGTCGGCACCGGCAGCGGTGGCGGCCAGCGCCATCGGCTTTACGAGTCCCGCAATGCCCGTGGCGTGGCTCGGATCCACTATGACGGGAAGGTGGGTCATGGTCTTGAGGAGAGGTACGGCCGAAAGATCCAGCGTGTTCCTCGTCGCCGTCTCGAACGTCCTGATGCCTCTTTCGCAGAGGATGACGCGCTCGTTGCCGCCCGCCATGATGTATTCGGCGCTCATGAGCAGTTCCTGCAGCGTGCTGGAAAGGCCGCGCTTGAGAAGTATTGGCTTGTCGATATGTCCCAGCTCTTTCAGAAGCTCGAAGTTCTGCATGTTCCTTGCGCCCACCTGTATGACGTCGACGTTTTCAAAGAGCGGCAGATGGGAGATGTCCATTACTTCCGTGACTATAGGGAGGCCGGACTGCTCCTTTGCTTCGAGAAGCAGCTTTATGCCCTCGTCCCTCATGCCCTGAAAGGCGTAAGGCGAAGTCCTCGGCTTGAATGCGCCGCCCCTGTAGAGTCCTGCGCCGGCTTTTTTCACTTCGCGGGCCACGAGGCAGACCTGCTCTTCCGATTCGACAGAGCATGGACCCGCTATGACCTGAAAGTTGCCGCCGCCTATTTTCACATCGTCGGTGATGGTGATGACCGAGTCATCGGGGTGGAACTTTCGGCTGGCGTTCTTGTAAGGCTCCTGAACGCGCTTCACGTTGTCGACGATATCCAGCGAGTTGATCAGATCGATGTCCACCGCCGATGTGTCTCCGACCAGTCCCATGATGGTGGTGTTCTGACCTTTGGTGAAATGGATGTCCAG
>CASEFF010000109.1 GCA_949287115.1 uncultured Bacillota bacterium
CTTCGTTTTCTTTTCCTGTCTTACCCATCGTTATTTTCCCTTTGACGCTGTTATCATCCCGATCGTTTTACTATATTATATATTGCATTTATGTATATTTATAGACGCTTTTTATTTCAGGCATAAAAACACGGACTTTTGCTCATAAGAAAACGCCCCGAAGGATATCTCTTCCGGGGCGTGATGTGCTGTTTCGCGATATTCCGCTGTCTTTAGTAATTCTCGGCGTGGATCTCGAAGTAGCTCTGAGGATGCTTGCATGTAGGACATACCTCCGGCGCCTTCGTACCTACGATGATATGTCCGCAGTTGCGGCATTCCCATACCTTCACATCGCTCTTTTCGAATACTGCCGCCGTTTCAACGTTGTTCAGCAGCGCTCTGTATCTCTCCTCATGATGCTTTTCGATAGCCGCAACGAGCCTGAATTTTGCCGCCAGCTCAGGGAATCCCTCCTCGTCTGCCGTCTTGGCAAATCCCTCGTACATATCCGTCCACTCGTAGTTCTCACCTTCTGCAGCGGCCTTCAGATTGGCTGCGGTATCGCCGATACCTTCCAGCTCCTTGAACCACATCTTTGCGTGTTCTTTCTCGTTGTCTGCCGTCTTAAGGAACAGCGCAGCTATCTGCTCATATCCTTCCTTCTTGGCAGTCGAAGCGAAATAAGTGTACTTATTTCTGGCCTGCGATTCACCTGCGAATGCTTCCATCAGATTTTTTTCCGTCTGTGTTCCTGCGTATTTGCTCATTTTTTCCTCTTTCCTGCGCTGCAACCATCGACTCGCGCTATGTACGTATTGCAGCACCGATACGTACGTCACGCTTTTTTCCTGCACTCGTCGCACAGATAATGTATATTCAGGTCGTATGATACGACACGGGTGCCTAATTCCCGTTCAAGCTCTCCTGACAGATCTTCAAGATGTATGTCGGTCAGCTTTCCGCAGCCATCGCAAATGAGATGGTCGTGTCGGGTGTTCCTGTCATACCTGTCGGGGCTGCCGTCCAGCTTTATCCTGCGCACCAGCCCTTCGGACACAAGGGAATTGAGATTGTTGTAGACCGTGGCCAGAACTATTCGCGGCGATATTTCCTTCGCCTTCATGAATATCTGCTCCGCAGTCATATGATCTTCGGACTCCCTTATGATCTCCAATATCATTTTTCCGTTCTTCGTCACAAGATCGCCTTCTTTATTTAGAATTATTCTATTTTTAATTATACACTCATATCAGGAAATGTCAAGGCTTTTTCGCAGATATATCATATCGCGCAGTCGTATGCCGCATTCATATATGGGTTCGGGGTAATTGTCGATGAAAAAATCCCTTACCCTGTGAGAGTATACGAACCCGCACTTTTCATAAAAAGGCACGGTCAGCGGGCTGTCGCCTGTCCCGACCTGCAGTATCGTATGGCTGCCACCGTACGTCTCCTCCACGAAGCCGATAAGAGCTCTCCCGTATCCGCGTCCCTGAAACTCCGGATCCACAGCTATATTCTTTATCTCGCATATGCCGTCACCCTCATCCGTAACGACGCACTCGCCTTTTACGCCATCGTCATCCAGCACGTACATGACGCCTCTGTCCAGATACCGGTCTATCATCGATTCCTGCTCATCGGCCAGCAAAAGCAGCTTCATATATCTTTTCCTGTCACCACTGACTTTTTTTATCTTCACGTTTTAAATGACCTGCCGGCCTAAGCGCCGGCTTCTCCTTTTCCGGTCTTCCCGAACAGCCTCTTTTTCATTATACCCTGCTTCACTATCACTATCCACAGCAGGACCGACGCTGCCGTACATCCTATACATATCACGGCAAGACCCGTCGTATAGCTGCTCCAGTCGAGTGTCGCCAGCGAGGCGCCCACCGTCCCGACTATGTTCAGTATGAAATTGACCATCGCGCTTGCCGCACCTGCAACATGCGAATACTGCTCCAGCAGCACCACCATCCCGAGAGCTCTTATCATACCCTCCGCTATTATGAACGGTATCGTCGACAGCAGGAACAGTACCGGCGTCCTGCATCCGAGAGTCGGCAGCATTATCCCCGAAAGCAGTATCAGAGCAAAGCACACCTCGCAGGCACGCCCTGTCGAAGATATCTTCGTTATCATCATGTATATGAACGGCGCTATACACGACACTCCCGCTCCCAGTGCATAAAATATGCTGTACTGCAGGTTCGTAACACCGAAATCATTGAAATACACATAAGAACATACTGCCAGATATGCCCACATCGGTATCGTCAGCACGGCCATCATGCCTGCAAACAGCGCAAAGGGCTTGTCCTTTGCCGTGTTGAGCGTATCGGTTATGGCCGCCAGCGTGCTTTCTGACATCCGCACTTCCTTTGGCCACGTCTCCCTGTGGATCAATACCGGTATGGACGGAAGCACCGATACCGCCGCGATGAATATGAAAAGCCAGTGCCATGTAAAATGGCTTATTATAAACGATCCGAGAGCCGGAGCCACCATTGGTCCCGCTATTGCCGCAGACTGGAGGACCGTCATTATGTTCTTGAACATCGTCCCCGAAAACGAGTCCTTTATCATGGCAGTGGTCACAGTCAGTATTATCCCGTTGCCGAGGCCTGCTATGCCTCTCACCACTATCAGGAATTCCACCCCGCCGGCAAACGTGCATAAAAATGTGAATATCACGCTCAGCAATGCTCCCAGAGCAAATACAGGTTTCCTGCCGTACTTGTCGCTGAAAGGCCCTCCCACGAGAGTACCCACAGCCGTCGTCACTATACCTATGGTCAGAGTGAGGTTCAGATATCCTGCCGATACGGCAAACTCCTCCTGCAATACAGGCAGCGCAGGCAGATATATGTCAAGAGACATCCATATCACGGCCGTAAGCACCATTATGGATACTGCAAACAATCTGCTGCCTTCAAACTCCCCGCCTTTCATCTCTGCATCCGTTCTTTTACTGTCTTCTCCCATTTGATACATCTCCCATACTATCCTTTGAATCGTTGCCTTTTAGATATCCCCAAGCAAAAAATCTGTCATATGTACGATCCTGACACCGTTTATATTTCCGGACGCAAACTCGTCCAGCGTCACCACGTATTTCGGATAATTATCCTTGATTTCGAGTAAATTAGCGACTTCTCGATCAGATTCCTCCGGCAATCTACGGCATACCTGTACATATATACGATCACCACACTGCTCTGCTACAAAATCTATTTCTTTCGTCCCGTTCTTTCCGATATACACTTCATAACCCCTTCTCTTCAGCTCAAAATACACTATATTTTCCAGCATTGCAGAAATCGATCTCGGGTCGAATCCCATCATGCAGTACTTTAGAGAAGCATCGGCCAGATAAAATTTTTCCTGTGTTTTCAATACCGATTTACCCTGCAAATCATAGCGTTGGCAACGATAGATCACAAAAGCTTTCTCCAGCCAGTTCAGATAATTATAAA
>CASEFF010000110.1 GCA_949287115.1 uncultured Bacillota bacterium
CACGCCCGCATCGGCATGGTATGCTCTCACCAGATGAGCTACGGCAGGTGTAGGCATGACTCCCACCTTTATGACGTTCCCGCCTACGGCCAGTATGCCGGCGCTTATGGCATCCTCCAGCATGTCGCCGGAAAGCCTCGTGTCCTTGCCTATGAGTATGACCGGCCTGCTGCTGTCTCTGCTCAGCACGTGAGCTCCGGCTTTTCCCAATTTGAAAGCCAGTTCCGGCGTCAGTTCGGAGTTGGCTATACCTCTGACACCGTCAGTTCCAAACAATCTTCCCATTATCTTCTCTCCTGTCAATAAATCTTCTCTATTCCATCGCCGTCAGCATCACTTTCACGGACGGCGGATCCTTTGCGTCGAACAGATACACGCCGTCCGGCAGCTGTGCATCCACATCCACGCTGTGAGTCTCCGTATCATCTATTCCCTCAAGATCAACGGTCCCCGTGATCACATCCAAGTTATCTATGATGTCATATGCCCCGACTATCCTTACTCTGACTCCGGCGTTGGACAAATCGGCTTCAAAACCGTCCGGGACATTGACGGCGCTCACTTCCAGCTCAGCCGTCCTGACCGTCAGCGTCCTTATCTCCGCACCGATACTCTCTCCGTTCTGTATCGTTACTCCGTCTACGGGTTTTCCCTTGCTGTCGACGGCAGTCACATCCGCATTGACCCATATACCGCGTTCTTCGGATATACCGTCATCGGAAACAGTACCTTCCACCCTGTCGACCTCCTTCACAAGACTTTCGGCGCCCGAAACCGTCACATTCTCATATTCCACCGCCGTTATCCACGGCACTCTGCCGTCCTTTTCCGACACATCGCCGTCAAACTCCACGGAAAGCGGTCTTTCTTCGCTGACGATCTCTTCCACATCGAATGTCATATATTCATCCGACATGCTCGATACCGTTATGCCCTCCGGCACGTTTATCACTATTTCCCGGCTGTTTTCACCCTCGGCGCACGTGGAAACGTCCACATAGGCGGTGAGACCAGACCGCTTCACTTCGTTGACATCGGACCGCGCTCCCTGTATCTTTACGGACAACTCGGGCTCTTCCTTCATCAGAGGCGCCAGCCCCTGCTCCGCCAGCACATCCTCATTGGCAAAGCTTACCGTTATATCTCCCACTCTGGCAGTCTTCTGCGGATCGACTTCCACCATTACGTACATCCACAGCAATACGGCGGCGACCAGGGAGAATATCCTGAGAAAGGTCTTATTGTTCAGCATCTTTCTTCCCCCTTATCCTGTTGATCGCTCTCGATATGAACGACATGGTGCCCGTCTTTTCATCGGCATTTATGTACATGTTCAGCAGCGTCTTCTCCACGGTCTTTATGTCGAGGAACCTTGTAAGCTGCCCGTCTTTCGCCATGGAGATTATGCCGGTCTCCTCCGACACTATTATTACGAGGGCATCGGAATTTTCCGTTATACCTATTCCCGCTCTGTGTCTCGTACCGAGATCCTTGCTGATGCTGTTGCTCCTCGTCAGCGGCAGTACGCATCCAGCCGCATAGACCCGGTCTTCCCTTATTATCACTGCACCGTCATGGAGCGGAGCTCCTTCATAGAATATATTCCCCAGCAGCTGCTCCGAAAGCTCTGCGTCTATTATCGTACCCGTTTCCGCTATGTCGTATAGCGACGTCTCTCTCTCGAAGACTATGAGGGCTCCCACCTGATCCCGTGAAAACTCCTCCACGGCCTTTACTATGTGAGCCGTAGTCTGCTTTCCCTTCTCCTTGTCCATCCGACGAAGGGGGGCTTTTACTATCTTGCTCCTTCCCATGTACTCCAGAGCCCTTCTCAGCTCCGGCTGGAACACTACGAGTATGGCGACCGCTCCCAGCATGACGGCTCCGTTCAGCAGCCAGTTGAGGGTGTGGAGATTGAAGAATCCCGACAGGAAAGTGGCCACAACAAGCAGGAGCACGCCCTTCATGAGCTGCTCCGCCCTCGTCTGCTTTATGAGGCCCAGCAGTTTGTATATAACAAAGGCCACGATTATTATATCGATGACGTCGGTGATGCCGACGCCGGAAAAAACGTTGTCCAAAAAGTCACGCATCAGTTTGCTCCCTGATCCCATACAGTATATGTTTACATTTTACAAAAAAAAGGGGTGATTTTCAATAGTAACGCCCATAAAACACTGAAGCTTCATTCAATGTTTACATAACGTACCTCTCTTCACATTACTCCCTTTTTCACCTTTTTCCGGCCGCAGAAAAGCCCGGCTGTGACGCCGGGCTGTATTTCCGTTAAAATATCCTGTCCGCAGGATCATCTGATCGCCGGATCAGATGATCATCAGTATGTCGTCTCGAGAAGGCCGTAGTCGTTATCGTTCCTCCTGTACACGACGTTTACCGAATCCGTCTCCATGTTGAGGAACACGAAGAAGTTGTGAGCCAAAAGCTCCATCTGCACGATAGCCTCATCCACGGTCATCGGTACCAGTTCGAACCTCTTTCTCTTTACAACGTGGAGCTCTTCAGGTTCATCGGTCTCAGGCTCCGGAAGATCTGCAAACATGAAATCCTTGCTTCCCTTGTACTTCTTCTGGAGCTTGCTCTTGAACTTGGACATCTGGCTGGAGAGCTTATCTATAACGCCGTCAAGAGCGTCATACGGATCGTCAGCCTTTACTTCAGCTCTGAATATGGTGCCTTTGGCATTTATCGTAGCTTCTACCTTGTAGCCGCCTTTTTCCTTTATGACCATAACGTTGCCAGTGATCTCATTTGAAAAATACTTATCCAGCTTTTCAAACTTCTTCTCCATAGTCGCCTTCAGCTTTTCGCTCGGACTATAGTTCTTACCGCTTATGATCGTCTTCATAATAACAACCTCCTTTAGTAGGCTATCCCGTTGATGCTTTTCTTAAGTATACCATATATTGGGTACTGACGCACTGTTTTTTTGCATTGTTCACAGAAAAATCTGAAAATATACATCGTCATCACAACTTATCGTCTCGTGTCAACTTCCCGTTGCCGCAGTCCATCGATGTGATCCGGCTGACCTGATCTTTGCCCCCACACTTGCCTTTGCCCGGATTTTCCGGAGGACTTACTTCTAAGCTACGCCATGATCACTGCCGCCTTGCGGATCAGCTTACGTGGAGCCCTTTGCCCGTAGCTGGCATGGCCTTTCAATCACAGACCCGGATCACATCGTCGGACTGCCGCCCCGCATCATGCAAAAGCGCGCCTTCCGTATTTATAAAGCATCAGACGGTGTTCGGCTTCCTGTTGCCGCCGGATGCCAGCGTCAGCAGGCGCACCTCCGCCGCTCCCGCCGAGATAAGCGCATCGCTGCATGCATCTGCCGTCGATCCCGTCGTATATATATCGTCTATGAGCAATATGCGCTTTCCGCTCAGCGTCACCTTCCCGGCTTCCGTCACGGAAAAGGCGCCCCTGAGTATGCTTTCGCGTTCAGCCGGCGTGTATCCCCTGAGCAGCGGCGTTTCCCTGTCTCTTCTAAGGACGCCTTTCAGGTGCGGGACGTCCCATCGCGCGGCAAGTCCCTTCGCCATCAGCTCCGCCTGATCGTAACCTCTCTTTCTCAGTCTGCCGCGGCTCACCGGAACCGATACGATACCGTCGATTTCTATATCCTCACATGTTATCCTGTCAAACAGCATGTCCGCAAACTTCTCCGCCAGATAGCTCCTGCCTCCGTACTTCATGTCAAGTATGATCTCCCGCTCCTTCATGCCGTACGTGAGGCAGCTGTATCCCTTCGTGAAGGAATGAGGATAGATCATGCAGTCGTAGCAGACATCGCCTCTGTACGTATCCGGCAGCGCCTTGCCGCACTTCTCACACGTCCGGCCGTTTATCCAGTGGAGCTTTTTCATACATTCATCGCATATGGAATAATTGCGCGTCCCGTCTATGAGACTGCCGCAGCATACGCAGTATATATTGGATGGAAAGACCGTCTCCGAGACGGCGCGGCCCCTCCTCTTCCACGTTCC
>CASEFF010000111.1 GCA_949287115.1 uncultured Bacillota bacterium
ATTACGACGATCTTGAGAAGGTGATCCCGGAGCATGAGGGCGCTGCAAGGCCTGTCGTCGTGGGATTCGGACCGTGCGGGATGTTTGCAGCCATGATACTTGCCGAGGCCGGCAGGAGACCGATCGTCATAGAGCGCGGTCAGTCGGTGGACGAACGTGTGAAATCAGTGGAGAGGTTCTGGCGCGAAGGCATCCTTGACGAAGAGTCCAACGTGCAGTTCGGAGAGGGCGGCGCCGGTACGTTTTCCGACGGCAAGCTCACTACGGGTATAAAGGATATAAGGATATCAAAGGTGCTGGGGGAATTCGTGAAAGCGGGAGCAGACGAGCGTATACTATACAGGAACAAGCCTCACATAGGTACCGACAGGCTCAGGGACGTTGTGAAAAACATAAGGAAGAAGATCATATCGCTGGGCGGAGAGATAAGTTTCGACACCAGGATGACGGGTCTCATCACCGAAGATACGGCGGGCGGAAAACGTCTGAAAGGCATAATGACGCGGGACCGCAGCGGCGCGGAAAGAGAGATATATACGGATGCTCTCGTGCTGGCGACGGGCCACAGCGCACGCGATACGTTCGGGATGCTGCTGGAGGCGGGGGTCGGTATGGAGCAGAAGCCTTTTTCCATAGGTGTCAGGATAGAGCACCCGCAGCGAGCGATAGACGAAGCCCAGTACGGGGATGCGGAGCTGGCTGAAAAGCTGGGCGCAGCGGATTACAAGCTCAGCTACAGGTGCGGAAGCGGAAGAGGCGTATATACGTTCTGCATGTGTCCGGGAGGATATGTGATAAACGCTTCGTCGGAGCATGGAACGGCCGTGACAAACGGCATGAGCAACAGCGACAGGAAGGGGAAATACGCCAACAGCGGTCTGCTGGTGGATGTAAGGCGGGAGGACTTCGCCTCCGATCATCCGCTGGCGGGTGTGGAATTCCAGAGAAAGTACGAACGCCTTGCCTTTGAAGCGGGCAGAGGTGCGCTGCCGAAGACGACTTACGGTGAATTTCGGGAAAACGTTGACGACGATGTGAGGCGCAGCATACCGGGATTTGCTTCTGAGGCGATAATGGAGGCCATGCCTTTTTTCGGCAGGAAGCTGAAGGGGTTCGACAGCGACGATGCGGTGATGACGGCTGTGGAGACGAGGAGTTCATCTCCCGTGCGCATAACGAGGGACGAAGAGCGCCAGACCAGCATAAGGGGGATATATCCGGCAGGAGAGGGTCCGGGGTACGCCGGCGGCATAATGTCTGCGGCGGTTGACGGCATAAAGACCGCGGAGAAGATACTGGGTATGAAGATAGAGAATATGGTTTGAATTTTCCGACGCGGAGAAATATAATAGTGATAACAACGGGAAGGAGAAGGTAGTTGGAAGATCGGAAGAACGGCATTGCGAACATGGTGGATGTCCATATAAGCGACACCATAGACAGGGGCGAGCTTTTCGGGGGTCTGGACAGCAATCTGAAGCTGATAGAAGACAACCTGAACGTGGATATAATACAGCGGGACAACAGGCTCATACTCAAGGGGGAGCATACGTCGCGCGCCGAAAAGATAATAAGGGAAATGATGGGTGTACTGGAAAAAGGAGAAAAATTGGACGAGCAGAAGATAAACTATATAGCCGATCTGAGCGATGAAGGCAGATCTTACGGCAGCGAGAACGTAGGCAACGACATAATATGCTTTACCCACGAGGGTAAGCCGCTGAGACCGAAGACCATAGGACAGAAGGTGTACGTGGACTGCATCAGGAAAAAGGACGTGGTGTTCGGCATAGGACCGGCAGGTACGGGAAAGACGTATATAGCGGTGGCGATGGCCGTCAATGCGTTCAAAAACAAGGAGATACAGAAGATAATACTGGCAAGGCCGGCTGTGGAAGCGGGAGAGAGACTGGGATTCCTGCCGGGCGACCTGCAGGAAAAAGTCGATCCCTATCTGAGACCGCTCTACGATGCCTTATACGATGTGCTGGGCAGGGAAAGCGCACTCAGGCTCAAGGAAAAGGAGATAATAGAGGTCGTGCCGCTGGCGTACATGAGAGGAAGGACGCTGGACAATTCGTTCATAATACTGGATGAAGCCCAGAACACGACGCCGGAGCAGATGAAGATGTTCCTGACGAGGATGGGATTCGGATCCAAGGTGGTGGTGACGGGAGACGTGACCCAGATAGACCTTCCGAGGGGAAAGAGGTCCGGGCTCGTCGAGGCATCGAGGATATTGAAGAGCGTGAAGGAGATAAGCTTCTGTTACATGAAGGATGTGGATGTGGTACGTCACAGACTGGTGAAGAAGATAATAAACGCCTACGATTCGTATTACAGAGAGCATCCGCCTAAGGAGGAAGAGTAGACGGGATATGAGGATATTATGCGGCAGCGATAAGGCTGCGGAGAGCAGACTGATGGACACGTTCGAAAGGGCCGCTGCGCTTTGCCTTGAAAGGGAGGGGCTTGATCCCGACAGAGCCGAGATAAGCCTTTCGTTCGTATCGAAGGAAGAGATACACAGGCTCAACAGCATGTACAGGAACGTCGATGCACATACCGACGTGCTGTCGTTCCCGCTCATCGAAGACTTTAACGATATCGATGAAGATGAGGAACTTATACTGGGAGACGTGGTCATATGCCGGGAGCAGGCAAGGGAGCAGGCAAAGGAATACGGTCATTCGGAAGAACGCGAGGTGGTATACCTGTTCGTTCACAGCGTGCTGCATCTTCTGGGATACGATCACATGGATGAAGACGAAAAGAAGGTTATGCGTACTCGCGAGGAAGAGATAATGAGCGAAATGGGGCTCGAAAGGGAAAGATCATGAAAGATGCCGGCGAAAAGGGATACGATGAGATGATGAAGGGACTGTACGATATGGCGGCGGAGGCTACGGTGAACGCCTATGCGCCTTTTTCCGGTTTCTGCGTGGGGGCTGCACTCCTTGCCGGGAGCGGGAAGGTGTATACGGGAGTGAACGTGGAGAATTCATCGTACGGTGCGACCATATGCGCGGAGCGGACCGCATTCGTGAAGGCCATATCGGAAGGCGAGAGGGAGTTCGCCGCCATAGCCATAGCCGCAAAAACAGGCGCCGGTGAGATCGCGGAATCACTGCCGTGCGGCATATGCAGGCAGTTCATGTTTGAGTTTTCGCCGGATATATACGTCATAACAGGTACGGATCGGGAAGCGCTTGATGTAAGGAAGCTGAGTCAGCTGTTGCCGCTGGGCTTTGCGCTGGAGCATCCGACAGGCGGACGACAGGGAGGGACGTTATGAAGACAGGTTTCGTCAGTATAATAGGAAGGCCGAATGTCGGCAAATCGACGCTGCTGAACGCCATACTGGGCGAGAAGATAGCCATAGCGACGGACAAACCACAGACGACGCGGAACGTCATAAGGGGGATATATACCCACTACGCCGACGAGGCGCCGGATGAGGACATGCAGATCGTTTTCATAGATACTCCCGGCATACACAGGCCGAGGACGAAGCTGGGCGAGTATATGACGGATGCCGCCACGGGTACGCTGAAGGAAGTGGAAGCGATCGTTTTCATAGTCGACGGCGAGCTGTCGAAGGGCCCGGGAGACAGGTACATCGTCGATCTTCTTGACGGCATCACGACGCCGAAGATACTGGTGATAAACAAGATAGACACGATGCCGCCCGATGTTTTCGAGAGGATATACAACGAATACGAGGAGCTGGGCATATTCGAGGACATCATCGGCACATCGGCAAAGGAGGGAAAGAACGTGGACAGGCTCATAAGAGCTGTGTCTGCTTTCATGGAAGAAGGCCCCATGTTCTTCCCGGACGATATGGTGACGGAAAATCCGGAGCGCTTTATCGTCAGCGAGATAATCAGGGAAAAGATACTGATGTACATGGAAGATGAGATCCCTCACGGAACGGCTGTGAACATAGAGTCGTTCCGCGAGGAAAAGGATATCACGCGGATAAGCGCGGTGATATACTGCGAAAGGAAGTCCCATAAGGGCATGATAATAGGCAAGGGCGGAAGAAAGCTCAAGGGAATAGGAAAGAGCGCGAGGAAGGAGATCGAGGCGCTTTTGGGGACAAAAGTATATCTCGAGCTCTGGGTGAAGGTGAAGGAAAACTGGAGAGACAGCGATGTGGCTCTTTCGGATTTCGGATACAAGGATTAGGTGAAAGATTTGCTGACTGATACGGAAGGCATCGTTCTGAGGCAGACAAAAACTTCATACGGAAGGCGCATGATACTGCTGTTTTCGAAGAAATACGGCAAGATAAGCGCAGGTACGGGCATAAACGAAAAGGGCAGAGGGAAGAGCTCGCTGGCTCTGAGACCCTTTACGTACGGCAGGTACGAACTGTTTAAAAACCGGGACAGCTACAATATCAACGGAGCCGACGTGATCAGGAGCTACTATGCCATAGGCGAAGACGTGGATAAGTATATGAACGGCGCCTATGTGCTGGAGTTCACGGAACGCGTGCTGGAGGAAGGCGTACCGTCGCCGGGCATGTTTAATCTCCTTATAGATTTCTTCGATCTGCTGGAATCAAGGGACAGGGGGATAGGAACGCTGGTGCTGGCATATCAGACGAAGGTGCTGAGATATGCGGGGGTCATGCCGCAGCTGGAGCACTGTGCCGTATGCGGCGAAAAAAAGCAGGCGGCAAAATTCAGCATCGAGGACGGCGGCATAATATGCGGCGACTGTCTGCGGGACATGGAAAATTTAGAGGCCCATACATTGATTTATGACCTTAAATTTGGTATATTAGATGTATTGAAGTATTTTATGGCAAATCCGTTGAAGAAGCTGGAAAACATCGCATTGAAGGAGGATGCCGGCAAGCTGCTGCAGGAGATAATAAGAAAATACGCGGCATATTACCTTGATACTTCTGATCTCAAAAGCGAAAAGCTTATATGAACGTTAAAAGATTTACAGGAGGTAGAGTATGGAAATCACATTGGAAAAGATCGAACTGGTGAAAGACAGGACCGGCGTTACATACGCTGAAGCAAAAGCGGCGCTCGAAGAAGCCGACGGCAGTGTGGTGGATGCGATAATAGCCATAGAGGAAACCATAAATGCGGGACAGAAGAAGAGAGGCTTCGGAAAGAAAGGTGAAGCGCTCTTCGAAAGCCTGAAGGAACTGGTGAAGAAGGGGAACATCGCCAAGATACAGGTGAAGAAGGACGATGAGATGATCCTCAACGTACCTGTCAACGCAGGTATCGTAGGCGTGGTAATAGCTCCTCTTGCCGCTGTAGTGGCAGTAGTGGCGGCTTTCGGCTTCAAGTGCACGATAGAGGTAATAAAGGATGACGGCACCATCATCGACGTGAGCGATACTGTGACCGACGCCATGGGCACCGTAGTCGAAAAGGGAAGCAACGTTGCGGACGAAGTGAAGGAAAAGAGCGTTCGCATATACCAGAAGGGAAGGGAAAAGGCCGGGGAAGCGGTCAGCAAGATAAAGAAGGACTCCGAGGAGATCGATTTTTCGGAATGCTTCGATGAGAACGATAACGACAGCGAGATCAAGGACGAAGACGAGATCATAGACATAAACGGTCAGACGGCGGAAGATGACGCTGCCAAAGATGCGGCTGACGACGCAGAGGAGACTAAGGAAGAAAAATAAGGAAAGAGGAAAAACGATACGGCATGAGCAGAGAAGTGACGATGGAAAAGCTGACGGCCCTCGCGAAGAACAGGGGTTTCATATATCCCGGTTCGGAGATATACGGAGGGCTTGCCAACACATGGGATTACGGTCCGCTTGGCGTTGAATTCAAAAACAATATCAAGAAGGCATGGTGGAAGAAATTCGTGCAGGAGTCGCGATACAACGTGGGTCTTGACGCAGCCATACTGATGAACCCGCAGGTGTGGGTGGCATCGGGCCACGTGGGAGGGTTTGCGGACCCGCTCATAGACTGCAGGAGCTGTAAGGCCAGGTTCAGAGCAGACCAGCTCATAGAAGGATGGCTTAAGGAAAACGGCATGGATGACGTTACCGTCGACGGCTGGTCAAACGACAAGCTGCAGGCCTTCATAGAGGAAAAGGGAATAAAGTGTCCCGAATGCGGCAAGAGCGATTTTACTGGCATAAGGCAGTTCAACCTGATGTTCAAGACGTTCCAGGGCGTGACCGAGGATTCAAAGGCCGAGATATTCCTGAGACCCGAGACTGCTCAGGGCATATTCGTGAATTTCAAGAACGTACAGAGGACGTCCAGAAAGAAGATCCCGTTCGGTATCGCTCAGGTAGGCAAGTCCTTCAGGAACGAGATAACGCCGGGCAACTTCATATTCAGGACGAGAGAGTTCGAACAGATGGAGCTGGAGTTCTTCTGCGCTCCGGGTACGGATCTGGAATGGTTCGCCTACTGGAAGGAATACTGCGTGAACTTCCTCAAGTCGCTGGGCATGAAGGAAGAAAACATAAAGCTCAGAGATCATGAGCAGGAAGAGCTTTCACACTACAGCAACGCCACCACCGATATAGAATACAGATTCCCGTTCGGATGGGGAGAGCTGTGGGGAATAGCCGACAGGACGGATTTTGACCTGAAGCAGCACATGGAACACTCGGGACAGGATATGAGCTACATGGATCCGGAGACGAACGAGAAATACGTTCCTTACTGCATAGAACCGTCGCTGGGAGCCGACCGTGTCGCTCTGGCATTCCTGACGGACGCATACGATGAGGAAGTACTTACGGACAGCAAGGGCAAGGAGGATGTGAGGACCGTACTCAGGCTCCATCCGGCTCTGGCGCCTTTCAAGGCCGCCGTACTGCCGCTGGCCAAGAAGCTGGCGCCTGTTGCCGAGCCTATATACGAAGAACTGGCAAAGTACTTCTCCGTCGATTACGACGTTACGGGATCCATCGGAAAGAGATACAGAAGAGAGGATGAGATCGGAACGCCGTTTGCGATATGCGTGGATTTCGATACGGAGACGGACGGATGTGTCACGATAAGAGACCGCGACACGATGGAACAGATTCGAATACCTGTGGAACAGGTCAGAGAATATATAGAACAAAGATTGATCTTTTAGATTAAAAGCGAGGAGAGTAAAAGATAACATGAAAAAGTTTGTTTATTCATTTAACGAAGGCTCAAAGGACATGAAAGACCTTCTGGGCGGAAAGGGTGCAAATCTGGCGGAGATGACGAAGATCGGCCTGCCGGTGCCTTTCGGATTCACGGTAACTACGGAAGCATGCAACAGATATTACGAAGAAGGAAACACCATCGGAGATGATATCGTAGAAGCCATATTCGAGAAGATGGAAGAACTCGAGAATGTTTCCGGCAAGAAATTCGGCGATGTGAACAACCCGCTTCTCGTATCGGTACGTTCGGGAGCGAAGATATCCATGCCGGGTATGATGGATACCATCCTGAATCTGGGGTTGAATGATAAAACAGTGGAAGGTCTGTCGGCGCTTACGGAAAATCCTCGATTCGCTTACGACAGCTACAGAAGATTCATACAGATGTTCGGTGATGTCGTTATGGAGATCGACAAGAGAAAGTTCGACGCCATATTCGACGGCAAGAAGGAAGAAAAGGGATGCGCTTCCGACGTCGACCTTACGACCGAAGATCTCAAGGAGATAATAACGGGATACAAGGCCCTCGTAAAAGAGGAGATGGGAAGGGATTTCCCTCAGGAGCCTAAGGATCAGCTGATGGAAGCGGTAATGGCCGTATTCAGATCCTGGAACAATGACAGAGCAATACTTTACAGAAAGCTCAACGAGATACCTGACAGCATAGGTACTGCAGTAAACGTACAGTCCATGGTATTCGGAAACATGGGCAATACATCCGGTACCGGCGTTGCATTTACGAGAAACGCCGCTACGGGTGAAAAGAAGCTGTTCGGTGAGTTCCTGGTAAATGCTCAGGGTGAGGACGTAGTTGCCGGTATAAGGACGCCGCAGCCTATCGCCGAGATGGCGGAAGCGTTCCCAGACGTTTACAGCGAATTCGTAAGGATCGCGGAACTTCTGGAAAACCATTATAAGGATATGCAGGATATGGAGTTCACCGTTGAACGTGAGAAGCTCTACATGCTGCAGACGAGAAACGGTAAGAGAACGGCTCCTGCCGCGGTGAAGATCGCCGTGGATATGGAGGCTGAAGGACTCATAGATAAAGAGACTGCTGTAATGAGAATAGAGCCGGCACAGATAGACCAGCTCCTTCACCCTATGTTCGATGCTGACGAGCTGGAGAAGGCTGAAAAGCTGACAAAGGGTCTTCCTGCATCGCCGGGAGCAGCAGCCGGAAAGATATACTTCAATGCAGCAGACGCAGAAGCTGCCGCAGCTAACGGTGAAAAGGTCATCCTTGTGAGACTCGAGACATCGCCTGAGGACCTGGCGGGACTGGTAGCTGCCGAAGGTATACTTACGGCAAGAGGCGGAATGACTTCCCATGCGGCGGTAGTAGCCAGAGGAATGGGTAAGTGCTGCGTATCGGGCTGTGCCGAGATAAAGGTAGATGAAGACAACAAGACGCTTGAGATAGGTCAGTACAAGATGGGCGAAGGAGACTACATCTCCCTCAACGGAAGCACCGGTGACGTTCTCAACGGACAGGTCAAGACGGTACCTCCTGAACTGTCCGGCGACTTTGCGAAGATCATGTCGTGGGCAGACGAGATCAGGACGCTGAAGATCAGAACGAATGCCGATAATCCTAGAGATGCAAAGCAGGCTGTTGAGTTCGGAGCCGAAGGTATAGGACTTTGCAGGACTGAGCACATGTTCTTTGAAGAGGAGAGAATACCTGCCATCAGAAGGATGATCATGGCGGATACAGAGGAAGAGAGAAGAGAAGCTCTCAAGTTCCTCCTTCCTTATCAGAAGGGAGACTTCAAGGGCATATACGAGGTGATGGGAGACAGACCTGTTACGATCAGACTCCTTGATCCGCCTCTCCACGAGTTCATCCCGCATACTGACGAGGAACTTCACGAACTTTCGGAGCAGATCAACGTTCCTTATGAGAAGCTGGCAAAGAAGGCGGAAGAACTCCACGAGTTCAACCCGATGCTGGGACACAGAGGTTGCAGACTGGCCGTTACATATCCCGAGATAGCGGAGATGCAGGCCGAGGCCATCATCAGAGCCGCTATAGAGGTAAGAGCCGAGAAGGGACTCGATATCGTACCTGAGATCATGATCCCGCTCGTTGGCATAGAAAAAGAGCTGGCTGACGTCAAGGCTACAGTCGTAAAGACGGTAGAGTCCGTAATGGAAGCCGAAGGAGTAAAATTCGATTACATGGTTGGAACCATGATCGAGATACCGAGAGCTGCTCTCACGGCAGATGAGATCGCGAAGGAAGCCGAGTTCTTCTCCTTCGGAACAAACGACCTCACTCAGATGACGTTCGGATTCTCGAGAGACGATACGGGCAAGATCATCAAGGAATATCTCGACAAGGGCATATTCGACGATGATCCGTTCCAGAGCATAGATCAGGTCGGCGTAGGCAAGCTGGTGAAGATGGCCGTAGAGCTCGGTAAGCAGACGAGACCTAACATCAAGCTGGGTATATGCGGAGAGCACGGCGGAGATCCTAAGTCCATCGCATTCTGCAACGAGATAGGGCTCCACTACGTATCCTGCTCGCCGTTCAGAGTGCCTATCGCAAGGCTCGCGGCTGCGCAGGCGGCGATAAACCAGAAATAGGCTGAAGGTGATAGGTTGCTTTTCGTCACGGGATACCGTGACGAGAAAACGTGATCGTTATATTTGCGGGACTGTCGCATCAACGGAGGATATCCGTTGGAGCGGCGGTCCCGCTTGCGTTTTGCGGAAGTGCGGTACATAGTATGTAGTGCGCATCCTGATATGGTGCGCACCTTGCAGTATGCATCCGGCGTTTTCGATGGCGGAGAAGTGTTTCGGAGCCGGAGGGTCTGCGAAAGTAAATAACCGTAAAAATAATCAGGCGGCGCGTTGGCGATTTATACTTTTTTGTTCGGTTTGGAAGAAAAAGCGTATAAATGATCGCAGGCATCATCGGCCGTTTTCATGGAAAAGGTGCCGGGGGCAGGATTTTACGCTGTTATATGTCATAAAACAGATAAGTGTAGATGGATTCACTAAAAATATGGTTTACATAAAATATGCACTTATACATGAATATCAGATTTTCTTAAAAATAAGTATAAAAATATGGTTAGGAAGGCGGAAATCCTTTTGCTAATTCAATAGTTTTTATTGGTTACACGTAAAAACTATTGAAATTTTAAAAGTTTTTGGCTATACTTTTTATGAGAAAGGGGAAATAATGATATGATTGTTCGATCACATTATATGAATATGTTGAAAACTTATCGCGATGTACCAATCGTCAAGATATTATCGGGAATCAGGCGTTGCGGTAAATTCACGATTCTGGAGATGTTGCGCGATGATCTGCTGAAAAGTGGCATCGATGCTGAGCATATCATCAATATGCGTTATACATCGGAGGTCTTTGATGATGATATGACTGATAAAGATATGTATAACGAAATAAAGGGGAAAATGATCGATAATGAGCGTTATTATCTCCTTTTGGACGAAGTGCAGGAAATAGATGGATGGGAGAAGGCTGTTAACAGTTTGCTTGAAAATGATAAAACCGATATCTATGTTACCGGATCAAATTCCAAGATGATGTCAAGCGAGATATCAACGTATTTAACAGGACGATATATTTCCATTCCGGTTTATACGTTGTCATTTGCGGAGTATATGGAGTTTAAAAAAGCAGATATACGTTCTTCAAAGGAATTGCTGAACGAATATCTACGGTTTGGCGGTTTCCCGATCGTAGCTCTTGGAAATTTTGATGAACGCTCCACGTATCAGATAGTGGAGGGGATATATAGTTCCGTAATCAGTAATGATATAGCAAGACGCCATAGTATCACCAACATTGACATGTTTAATCGCGTTGTAAAATATATCATTGAGAATGTCGGCAAGACATTTTCAGCCAATGCTATTGCGAAATTCGTGAAAAGCGAAGGGCGCTCTTTGTCTGTTGAAACAGTTTACAATTATCTGAACTGGCTGGAGAAAGCCTTTGTGATCTATCGTTGCCAACGC
>CASEFF010000112.1 GCA_949287115.1 uncultured Bacillota bacterium
CCTGAAATCCTCCGCATCCTTCCAGTCAGGCTGCGCCAGCACGGCAACCTTGAATCCGTGAGATTCCAGTACGCGGCTTATGATCGCCGTACCGAAAGAAGGGTGATCCACATAGGCATCTCCCGTCACCATGACAAAATCCACCTGCTGCCACCCTCTGTTATCCATATCGTCTCTGCTTACCGGTAAAAACATATCATCACCTGCCGCATCGTCCCGCGCGCCCGCACTTCTCTCACGTCCGCCACCTGTTCACGTTATAAAAAAGCGACATTGATATACGCCGATATCAACATCGCTCCCCGATCATTATCATATGCCACGGACTATCCCAGGAACTGTTCCACTGCTGTCTTAACATCGTTGCCGTCCGCAACACCTTTAACCTTAGGCATCGTAGCTCCCATGAGTTTTCCCATGGACTTCTTTCCGCTGCCTTTTTCTATACCGAGCTCCTCTGCGGTCTTAGCCACTACGTCGGCTATCTCTTCCGCCGTGAGCTGCTTCGGCATATATTCCGTAAGGACTTCGATTTCCGCGTTATAGGCATCTATGAGGTCCGTCCTCCCGGCAGATTCAAAATCAGCGAGGGCATCTTTTCTCATCTTGACCTGCTTGGCCAAAATGGATGCAATCCCGGCATCGTCGATTTCTTCCCTGTTATCCACCTCGAACTGCTTGATGGCAGCTCTCACGAAGCTGATGGTATCCTTACGCACCGTCTGCCTCTTTTTCATCGCTTCCTTAAAGTCAGCATCCAGTCTTTCTTTTAAGGTCAATCAAAACACCTCTAATCTTAAGTCTGATCCTATCAATACTTCTTAGCCTTCTTTCTAGCTGCTTCAGACTTTTTCTTTCTCTTTACGCTAGGTTTCTCGTAATGTTCTCTCTTCCTCAGTTCGGACATAACTCCGTCTCTTGCGCAAGATCTCTTGAATCTCTTCAGAGCGCTTTCCAGGCTCTCGTTGTCTCTTACTATTACCTGTGACATTTCCCATCTCACCTCCTGACTTTACAGAAATCCTCGTAAGCCTAAGAACGGCTTGCCTATAACGTTGCTATTATACTATCTTATGGGGATTTATGCAAGATTTTTTTCTTTTTCACTCTTCGGATCCCATCTCATGGGCATCCTTTTCGCGCAGCCTGCCCAACGCCTTTCGTACCGCGACGGCAGCCGCGGAAAACACGGCCAAAAGCAGGGCAAATATCGTCCCTATCCTGACCACCATGTCGGCAAACAGCCCTTCGGGCAGCATCCTTATCATGTAGTCCTCGGCAGGATCGAATATCCACAGATCGTTATCGAAGAACACGTTGTGGAACGCCACGAACACGGCGTTGAAATCCACAGCGGCCGCGATACCGATGACGGCTGCCAGACCTCCGGCAACAGCCAGTGCATAAAACCATGCCCGCGACAGCATCCCCGCCATGTCGGCCTTCAGGATCACCAGCAGCACGAGACACAGAGCCATCGACACGCAGGCTCCTGCCCTGATGGCAAGTCCGCCCATAAAGAGCTCCCTCACCTCCGCCATATGAAACCTGTCCTGCCCGTTGAAGAAGTCCTGCCTTTCGCCGTCCACATCGGTGATGACCGACAGCGTTTCACGATCTCCTCTCAGATAATCCATCATCTCATGGGTGACATACATGGCGTCATCCATGGTCATGTCCAGATCCGAAAGCACATCGTACTTTTCATATTCCTTCTCGTATACGTCAAAATCGGAATATATCGCTATCTCAAAAGCCGTGAACAGCGCAGCCGTTATCAGCGAAAAAGCGAATATCATGCTCACAGCCCATACGGCTGCCTTCATCACGCCTTCCGGCTCACGCCCGGCGTTATCTTTCCTCATCAGCCCGGAGGCCATGTCATCTTTCTCTTTCCGAGAAGGTGGAAATGCAGATGTTTCACGGTCTGAAAACCGTCTTCTCCGCAGTTGTTCACAAGTCTGTATCCGTTTTCAAGTCCCAGCAGCTCTGCGATATCCTTCACCTTCGTCATGATATGACCCAGCAGCTGCCTGTCATCGTCCGTCACGTCATCAAGTGAACCTATATGCTTCTTCGGTATTATCAGCACGTGAACCGGAGCCTGCGGATCAAGGTCGCGAAAACATAGTATATCATCATCCTCGTAAACCTTATCCGACGGTATCTCCCCCGATACTATCTTGCAGAATATACAGTCGCTCATCATCTCTCTCCTTTCATGCCATATTATCCATATATACCATTATAATGCCTGTTGCGATATTTTTCCACGGTTGACGGAATTTTCCGCAGATTTCCGCAGATTTATCGTCCGCATTCGCCGGTCGACTTTCCGGTCATCCGACTATCTCTCCCAACATGCCGTCCGCAAAGACGTCCGTCAGCTTCACCGTCACCATGGTGTTGAGCAGCGCTTCACCCTCCCGTCTGTCTCCGAAAGGTACGTACACCCTTATATAGTTGCCGGTATATCCCGTCACCATGTTCTTTTCTTCGTGGATTTCCTCCATCAGCACTTCTCCCGTCATCCCGATGTTCATCTCGCAGAATCTTCTGGCCGCTTTTCTGCCTGTCTCTCCGAGAGTTCCGCTGCGGCGTTTCTTTACCTGCGGCGCTATATGCCCTTTCATTTCCGCGGCCTTTGTAAACGGCCTCTTCGAATATCCGAACACGTGTGTCCTGCAGAAGCAGCATTCTTCCACCAGCGACACGCTCTCCTGAAAGTCCGTCTCCCGTTCACCGGGAAACCCCACGATGATATCCGTCGATATTCCGTACAGCGGATCGAACTCCCTCAGCGCCCTCACGATCCCGAGATACTCCTCTCTGCCATACGGTCTGTTCATGGCCGACAGCACGCTGTCGCTGCCGCTCTGTGCCGAAAGATGCAGATGGTGACACAGCCTCCTGTATTTAAACAGCCGCTTCACATAATCGGCGTTCACCACGGCCGGTTCCAGCGAGCTGAGCCTCACCCTGAAATCGCCCGGCATCTCATCGAGCATGGCGATGATGCTCTCCACACCGTAAGGCCCAGATTCGTCATCTATGCGTTCTCCGGCCTTTTCCATTCCGTATAGCGCCGTATTTATGCCGGTGAGCACCAGTTCACTGTATCCCGCCTTCACCAGCGCCTCCGCTTCCCTTGCTATATCGTCGCGATCCCTGCTCCTTACGCGCCCTCTGGCATACGGTATCACGCAGTACGAACAAAACCTGTCGCAGCCTTCCTGTATCTTTATATACGCTCTCGTACGGTCTTCCGCGCTGGTCACCGTGCCGGTCTCATCATATGCATCCAGCTCATCATATCCCTTCACGTGAAGCTGTCTTATACCGTCTTCGAGATAACGCGCCACATACTCTGTCAGCCTGCTCTTCTCGTTGGTGCCCGCCACTATATCCACGCCTTCCACGGCGGAAACTTCCTCCGGATCTATCTGTGCGTAACATCCCGTAACG